>NZ_JBHVWS010000020.1:1941-143887 GCF_042882185.1 Streptomyces sp. NPDC058239 | reverse complement strand
GGCCCCCCCCCGTGCTGGCCCCGCCCCCCCCCGGCGGGGGGGCCGGCGCCCCTCGGGGGGGGGGGGGGGGCGGGGGGGCGCGGGCCCCCCCCACCCCCCCCGCGCCCCCCCCCCCCCCGCGGCCCTTCGGTCCCGGCACAGGGTGAGATCTCACCGCAGGCTTCTGCACCGCTGTTCCACCGTGACCACCACGACCAGGACCGCCAGCAGCACACCGGCGGCGAGGGCAGGTGCCGGGAAGAAGGCGGTCACCAGGACGCCGACCGCGGCGACGGGATACGGAATCCACTCGGCCACGGTTCTTTGATGGGGCCGAAGGTGTACGGCCCAGACGGTGATCAGGAAGACGGCCGCGGGGACGGTGACCGCCGCGCCCGCGGCCAACGGCGAGGCATCCGTGCGTCGCGTGACGTGATCGGCATACGCGGCCAGGCCGGCTCCCTCGGCGGTCGCCGAAGCGAAGATCAGGTAGTGGCCGTAGGCCCAGGTGAATCTCCTGCGGTGGGCCTGGTGCGTCGTGGCAAGCAGGGCGTGCGCGGATCTTGCGAAGTACAGCCACCACATGGCGTAGGCCATGAACAGGCCACCGGCCGCCACCGCGTACAGCGAACCGGTGCCCTGGTGCCGGTCGAAGGCGCCCCGGACGGCGACGGTGGCCGCCGCGACGGACTCTCCGAGGACGATGAGGGTGAAGAGTTCGTAGCGCTCGGCAATGTGGCGCGGATGCCATGGGGTCATCCCGGCGGACTGCGCCCACACCGGGACGGAGACCTCGGCGATGATCAGCGCCACAATGCCCGGCAGCCGCGCCGATGCCGGGAGACCGAGCAACCCGACCCACCCGATCTGACATACCGTCACCCCAACGGCGAAGCGCAGGGTGGTCGGCCGCCGAGCGGGGTCGGACCACGCGGCGCGCAGCCACAGGGCGGCCAGCGCCGTGCGCAGCACGACGTATCCGATGGTGATGACCCGCAGGTCACCCTCCTCGAACGCGCGGGGAACGCCTGCGGCGAGCACGAGCGACCCCGTGATCTGGACCAACACCGTCAACCGGTACAGGACGTCGTCCGGGTCGTAGGCGGAAGCGAACCAGGTGAAGTTCATCCACGCCCACCAGATGGTGAAGAAGACCAGCGCGAAGCGCAGGACACCGGTGGCGTACTCCCCGTCGGTCAGCGCCTCGTGCAGACTCCCGGACGCCTGCGCCACCGCGATGACGAAGCACAGGTCGAAGAGAAGCTCCAGCGAGGTGGCGGCCCTGTGCGGCTCGTCGGGGTCGCGGCCCGGCATGGTGCGCCATCGCCTGGGCGCCGGGGCCGCGTGGGCGATCGGGGGGCGGCTCAGCGGAGGGCTCCGAGCGCGGCCTCGACCGTCCGGTGGAAGGTGGGATACGTGTAAATCATGTGCTGGAGCCGGTCGACGGGTATCTCGGCGTGGACGGCCACGTTCAGTCCGTAGAGCACCTCGCCTCCCGCCGGCCCCGCCGACGTCGCGCCGATCAACACGCCCCGGTCCGCGTCCTCCACAAGCTTGATGAGCCCCTCGTTGCCCGGCCCGTGGATCCAGCCTCGCGTGGAGAAGGCGATGGGCAGCACACTGGTGCGTACCCGCAGCCCCCGCTCACGCGCCTGCCGCTCCGTCAACCCGACGGCCCCGATCTCCGGATCGGTGAAGGTGACGCGGGGCAGCGCCCGGTAGTCGGCGTCGGGACCGGGCTGTCCGAGGATGTCCCGGACGGCGATCTGCGCCTGGTACATCGACACATGGGTGAAGGCGCCTCGGCCTGTGATGTCGCCGACCGCCCACAGCCCCTCCCCCGCCCGCATCTGCCCGTCCGTGTTCACGGCTCCCGCCGATGGATCCAGCCCCACCGTGTCGACCGCCAGTGCGGCCAGGTCGGTGTGGCGCCCGGTGGCGACCAGAAGCCGTTCGGCACGAAGCGGCTCCCCGTCACCCTCAAGGCGGACGGTGAACTCGGTGCCGTCATGGCTGACCTGCCGTGCCCGAGCACCCGTGAGTACGGTGACTCCGTCCGCCCGCAGCACCTCCGCGGCCAGCCCCCCGGCTTCCGGTTCCTCCTGCGACAGCAGCCGGTCCTGCCCCTCGATCACCGTGACCGCACACTTGAAGCGGGCGAAGACCTGGGCGAGTTCGACACCGATGGCGCCCCCGCCGAGCACGACCATCGACTCCGGCAGCTCCTTGGCCGCCATGGCATCCCTGTTGGTCCAGTACGGCGTTCCCTCGATGCCCGGCACCGGGGGGATCCGGGGCCGCGTGCCGGTGGCCAGCACGACACCGCGCCGGGCTTCGAACGTGCGGTCGCCGACCGCCACCCGGCGCGGCCCGGAGAGACGGCCCGTCCCCCGGACGAGCCGGCCGCCCTTGGCCGCGAGACGGCCGGCGGCGGCCTGGTCGTTCCAGTCGTCAGTGGCCTCGCCGCGGATACGCCCGGCGACCCTGCCCCAGTCCGGAGTCACGACCGCTTCGCCGGCGAGGGCGGGCACCCGGCCCGCCTCGGCGAGCAGATTCCCGGCCCGGATCATCATCTTGCTGGGCACGCACCCCCAGTACGGACACTCGCCCCCGACGAGTTCCGCCTCGACCCCCACCACGTCCAGCCCAGCTTCGGCCAGCGTGCCCGCGACGTACTCACCACCCGGCCCCAGCCCGACGACCACCACATCCGCCTGCTCGTTCGCGCTCATGCCTGCCTCTCCTCGTTCCTCGGGCTCCACGGACGTGGGCCGTCCTGCCGAGGCTAGATCGGCCGGCCGAAGGCCCGTGCCCGACAGCGCACGGGGGCTTGCCCGAAAGCGAACGCTTGGCACGGGACACCGCGCACTGTGCACTGGCGGACACCACCGCATGCGCTCCCGGTCAATGCGCCCTGCGTCGGGGCACCTAGCGTCACTCGGGTACGCACAGCACGGCACCACAGGAGGCGAACCATGACCACCAGTACCAAGCCCGTGAGCAGCAGCCAGCCGTGGCTGCACCAGAGGGGCGAGGTGATCCAGGAGTTCGGCACCGTCAAGCAGTTCCCGATCGGCCTGTCCTACGAGGCGCGGATGTACTCCTGCCAGCGCCTGAACAAGGTCCTGGCGGACACTCAGATCCTCTACGGCCTCTACAAAAAGCATCACTGGCTGATGCGCGGCGCGACCTTCTACCAACTGCACCTGGTCCTCGACAAGCACGCGGGGGAGCAGCTGGAAATCGTCGATACCATCGCCGAACGCGTCCAGTCCCTGGGCGGCGTCGCGGTGGGCGACCCCAGGCACGTCGCGGAGATCACATCGATCCCGCGGCCTCCGGACGGAGTGGAGGAAGTGCCGGCGATGCTGTCACGGCTGCTGGAAGCCCACGAGACCATCCTCGTCGAGGCCCACGACGCCGCCGCCCGGACCGGTGAGCTGGGTGACGACGGCACCAACGATCTCCTGGTCTCACAGGTGATCAGGACCGGGGAACTGCAGGCCTGGTTCCTGGCCGAGCATCTGGTCGACACCCCGCTCGTCCGCGCCTGAAGGATCCCGCCGGTCCGCGTCTGAAGGTGCCGGAGCGCGTGCCTGAAGGAGCATGAGCCGGCCCCGGACGACGACGTCGTCCGCATACGATGCAGCAAGGATCGAAGATCGTCGTCTCTGTATTGGACGGAGCGCTGTTTGATCGGGAGCGGATGATGGATCTGCGGCAGATGGAGGTCGTCGTCGCGGTGGCGGATGCGGGCGGGTTCACGGCGGCGGCAAGGCGGCTGCACGTGGTCCAGTCCGCCGTATCCAGCACGGTCCGGGGCCTCGAACGTGAGCTGGGCACGCCGTTGTTCGCCCGCACGACGCACCGCGTCGCCCTGACACCGGCCGGCGAGGCGTTCGTCCCCGCCGCACGCGCGGCGCTCCGCGCCGCCGAACTGGCACGGGAGGCGGTCGACGCCGTACAGGGACAGCTGCGCGGGCGGGTGACGGTCGGCACAATGCAGGGGGTCTGGGCGGGTCTCCACCACGCCCTGGCCGCGCTGCGGGCGGAGCACCCAGGTGTGGTGGTCCAACTGAGGCAGGCGGCGGTGGCCGACATCCGGCAGGCGCTGCGCGAGGGCACGGTGGATCTGGCCGTGGTGGCGCTCGACCGCCAACAGCAGCGAGGACTGACGACCCGGCTGCTGTCCCGCGAGGAGATGGTGCTCGTTGTGTCGTCCCGGCGGGTCATCGCCGGGACGACACCGAACGGCGAGGTCCGACTCGCCGACGTCGCCCGGTTGCCGATAGTGGACTTCACACCCGGCTGGGCCATCCGCTACGCGGTCGATCGGGCCTTCCGTGCCGCAGGCGTCGACCGCAGCACGACATTCGAGGTGAACGACATCGTCGCGGCAGCCGAACTGGTCCGCAACGACTTGGGCATCTGCATCATGCCCAAGTCGATCGCAGCCCGCTTCCCCGATCTGCCCCAGTACCGGTTCGACCGGCACGCGCCGAACTGGAAGATCATGGTGGTGAGACCTCCCGGCGAGGCACCCCCGGCAGTCGCCGCGCTGCTGCGGCACATCACCTGACGGCGAGGCGGCTCACGACCCGAGCCTCGCAGCTTCTCCTCACACCCAGCCTCGCTGCTGGCCGATCCCACCGCGAATTTCGCCCAAGAAACCGGTACCCGCCGGCCCACCGTCGCTGCCTGTCGACGCAGGACGACCCTTGGCACCGCGTCGGCGGCCATCCCACCAACAGCCGGGCCCGAGGTCAGCCGTGCCCGCTGGGCGCCAGCACCGTCCCGCGGTCGCGGCTCACGGCGTATCACCGCTGCAGCCCCGGACAAGCTGGTTTCCCGGGCGCGGGGCGTAGGCAGGCCGTCCGCCCGGCTCCGAATTGGCCGAGTGAGTCGGAAGCGCGGTCCCCGTGGCGACGACCTGCGGGTGCGCGGTGCGGGACCAAGTGGGCTCACGCACATTGCCGAGGCTCGGTGACCGCCGTGCGGCGGATCACCACCTCACCCTCGTCCGTGGCGACGGCGACCGCGTACAGGCCGGGACGTCCGCCGTTGTACTTCAAGGGAAGGTCGGCGGCGCCGTCGCCCAGCCACGCACGCATGTCCGCCGCGGTGCCACCGACCTCCATCCAGGTGATGCCCTGGGGCGTGTTCCGCTGCCCGTTGCGCGGTTGGGCGGCCGGGTGTTCGGCGAGGTCTTCGATCAGGAACACGTTGGGCATTCCCCGCTGCCAGCAGGGAATGGTCTCGGGAACGCGGATCGCGTTGCGTTGCACGCCGTCCGTCCGCTTGCGCAGCGGTTTGTCTATGATGTCGGTGCCGAAGTGCTCGGCCAGCTTCTCCAGCTCGTCGCGCGAGTCGACCCGCAGGCACCAGCCGATGAACACGTCGCCGCCCTCGATCTGGTCGTAGAACCAGCGGGCGTTGGGGTTGGTCTGCGGTGCGTAGGCGTCGATGACGCTCTCTACCTCGATGTACTGGTCCGGTCCCAGCGGGACGATGCGGTTGGCGATGCCGAGGTGGGGGAACCAGCCCCCCTCGTACTGTCCGAACCCCGTTTCCTCGCAGAGCTGTTCGGTGCCCGCGTAAATGTTGCGGGATCCCAGCGAGATGTGGTCGATCGTGAGCAAGGTGTTCGTCCTTCGTCAGTGAGCGGTGACTTCTTCGATGTCACCGCGGTGTGAGATGGGGGTGGGGGAGGTGGCGCCGCGCGTCCGTATCCGGTTGCCGGTCACGGTGACGACGGCACAGCCGATGAGCGAGGCGGCGATGAAGTACAGGCCGCTGTTGTAGTTTCCGGTCGCGTCGCGCAGCCACCCCACGATGTAGGGGGCCAGGAAGCTGCCGATGTTGCCGAGCATGGTGGTGAGGGCGATGCCGACGGACATGGCGACGGGCCCGCGCAGGTGTCCGACCGGGATCTGCCACATGAGGAAGAGGGCCGCATAGATACCGGACGTGAGCAGGACCGTACCGAGCAGGGTGAGCCACAGGCCGGTGGTGTTGGCGGCCAGTACGGTGCCGGCGGCGGCCAGCAGCGCACCGCAGGCCACGTGCCACACCCGCTCGTTGCGCCGGTCCGAGCTGGACACCCACAGGAGGGCGACGAGCGTCGCGGGGATGTAGACGGCCCCGGACAACAGGCCCGTCTGGAGCACGCTCAGCTTGGTGTGGGCCTGCTGGGCGAAGCCGGTGATGATCAGCGGAAGGAACGAGGTGATGGCGACGAAGCCGACCCACAGGAGGCTGACGCCCACGGAAAGGGTGACCAGGCGGAGGTCACGCAGGCGCTGGAGGACGTCGCTGAACCGGATCTTCAGCTTCTCTGTGGCGGTCTCCGCCGTGGTGACCCGCAGCAAGGCCTCCCGTTCCGGCTCCGTGAGCCACGGGGCGGTCGCCGGAGAGTCGGTCAGGAAGCGAAGCAGTACCAGACCGAGGATGATCGTCGGCACTCCCTCCAGGATGAACATCCACCGCCACCCGGCCACTCCCATCACGCCGTGGGCGTACTGGATGATCGCCGCGGACAGCGGTGTTCCCAGGATCGCGTAGAACGGCAGACACACCAGAGCGGTGACCCGGCCGCGCATCCGCGGCGGGAACCAGATCGTCAGATACATCAGCATGCCGGGGAGCATGCCTGCCTCGACGGCACCCAAGGCGATTCTGCTCGCGATGAGGCTGCCCTCGCCCTGGATCAGGCTCGACAGAACGGCGACGACGCCCCAGGACATCGTGAGCAGACCGAGCCAGCGCCGCGGGCCCAGCTGGTTGAGTGCCAGGTTGCCGGGGACCTGCAGGGCGATGTATCCGGCCGAGAAGATCCCGGTGGCGAAGCCGAAGGCGGAGATGCTGATGCCGAGATCGGCGTTCATGGTCAGCGCGGCGGTCCCGAGGTTGACCCGGTCGAGGTAGCCGGCCGTATAGAGGAGCAGGACCAACGGGCCCAGTCGTCTGAGGGCCTTTCTGACCGCCTGGCGCTCGGCCAGGGAAGAGTCTGACACAGTGGGTTCCCTTCTCGGAACGGTCTGTCCGCTGGTCTCAGCGGTGGAGGGGGCTACGTCGTGCCCGTGCCACCCGGCGCACGGCAGTCGCCGGGTGGGTTCGTACGGGACCGCTCACGGTGGAGGAGCCGCAGCGCGGGGATGAGTGGGTGCCGCCGGGCCCGTCACAGTCCTAGAAATGCCCGCGCGTTGGCGGTGAGGGTCCCGGCGTCAGGTCCGTGGTCGGTGGCGAAGCCGACCGGATCCTGCTGAGCCATGTCGAAGGGATAGTCGCTCCCGCACACGATCGCGTCCGTGGTCGCGTGCGCGGTCAGCAGCCCCAACAGCCCGGGATCGTGGGTGACGCTGTCGAAGAAGAGCTCGCCGAAAACCTCCTCCGGCGGGCGGGTCGAGTGACGCCGCACATCCGGCCGGGTGTGCCAGCCGTGCGTCCACCGACCGAGCAGCCCCGGTGCGCATCCGCCGCCGTGTACGAAGCAGATCCGCAGCCTCGGCAACTCCTCCTTGACGCCGCCCAGGATCAGGGCGGCAACGGCGGTGGCACTTTCGACGGGGTTGCCGATGAGGTTGGAAAGGTAGTGCTCCGACCACTCCGGCCGGGGCAGTTGCATCGGGTGGACAAGCACGGCCAGGTCGAGGTCGGCAGCGTCGGCGAGGATGTGGCGCAGCGGGCCCCGATCCAGCGAGCCGCCGGCGAGCAGCGGCGGTATCGCGATCCCGGCGATGCCGCCGGTACGAGCCAGCCGCTCCATCTGGGCGCGGGCCTCGTCGACGTCACCGAGACTCACCATGCCGAGCCCCACGAGCCTGCCGCCGGCGTCGGAGACCACGGCGGACAGCGCGTCGTTGAACGCCGTGGCATACTCACCGGCCCCCGGCACGCCTCCCACGGGGAACGCGAACGGCGGTGCGGACAGGACCCGCACCCCCACACCCGCGGCGCGCATGTCCTTGAGGATCGCGGGGACATCACTCATCGCCCGGGTCGGAATCGACAGCGGGATTTCGCCGAGGTGGAGTTCGCCGTCGCGGTCGTGCATGCGCCCGTACGGAGCCCCCGGAGGGAGGTGGAACAGCTCGGTGGGCAGCCAGTGGGCATGGACATCGATGACGCCCTCGGCGAGCGGGGCGCTGATCACGCCTGTCCCTCCTGTCGGCCGTCCGGCCCGTGGCCGTGGATGTCCAGCGGCGCGTTCCAGCTGTCGAGGTGCTCGATGGTGGTGAAGACGAGCTCGGTGTCGCCGACGTTCTCGATGTCATGCAGGAGGTATTCGCCCAGGCCGAAGGTGAAGTGGCGGGTCTCCCCGGCGTTGTAGGAGACCTCCCTGGTGGTGCCGTCGTGCGTGTGCTGGCGGCTGCGTCCCGCATTCACTGCGGTCCAGAAGTAGTCCAGGACGTGTCGGTGGGCGTGCCAGCGCTCGCCTGGTGCGAGCCGTATCTCCCACACCCGCACCCGCGGCGTCTCGCTCAGCAGCCGGGAGCCGACCCAGCCGTCGTGAGAATGCGCCTCGAACTCCTCGCGCAGTTCCTGCGACCATCCGTCGAACCCGGTGGCGACGAGGTCTCCCGCCAGGGGCAGGTCCGACAGAAAAGCGTTGCTGGTCATTGCTCCTCCATGTGGTGGTTCGTGGGCTCTTGGTGTGCGTGGCGGGCCGACGGTCGGCGTCATCGCCCGGGACCGTAGAGACCGAACCGCAGGCTCGGGTCGCCGGCGGTCCACGTGTTCGAGAACTGGGAGCGCTCGCCCATGGCGACGACCCGCTCCAGCAGTCGCGCGCTGAGTTCGAGCTGGATCGGCTCCCACTTGCGCAGGGCGGCGCTGATGTCGCCCTGCGTCTCCTCCAGCGCGGCGGTGAGGGCCCAGGCGTCGGCGGCCGCCTTCGCGGTGCCGGCCGCGGCGTGGGGCCGGGCGGCGCATGCCGCGTCGCCGATCAGGGCCACCCGGCCCTCCGCCATCCGCGACGAGCGCGCGTCGGAGACGACCTGGATGTACGGCGTGGCCGTCGAGGTCACGACCTCGGCCGCCGCGGGCGACAGCATCCGCCATGCGGCCTGGCGCATCTCCTCGACGTAGCGGTCCTGGACCTGTGAGGGGTGGACCGACACCGTGCCGGGGAAGCCGCGCTTGTCGATCAGCATCTCGGACAGCTCGGGCCCCGTGGACACGTTTCGGTACCAGACGTAGTTCATGAGCCGGTCCTGCGGACCCGTCCCGCCTTCACCGGGGATCGGGTACAGCGTGATGTGCGAGTGGGGCACCACGGTGTAGGTGATGGAGTCCTTCAGCAGTTCACGGGTGCCTTCGGAGAGGTCCTTCTCCGGGACCGTGCCGCGCCATCCGATGTAGCCGGAGTAGGTGAGAGCCGCAGTCGGGTCGAGGCGCTCGCGGCCGATGGAGGTGATTCCGTCGGCGAAGACCACCAGGTCCGCGGTCACCTCACGCCCGCTCACGAACCGCACGGTGACGGATCGGTCGTCCTGGTCGAACCCGCAGGCGTACTCACCCAGGTGGTAGTGCTCCTGCCCGAAGTCGCCGAGCAGGGCGCGGTAGAACGTCCCCCACGACGTGTAGCTCCACGTCCGTCGCTCGCGATGGACTATCCGGTTGTCGGGGTCCAGGTACTGCACGAAGTCGGTGGACGTGCTGAGGCCCTCCGGGTGCTGTTCGCTGCGCTCGGTGAACCAGCGCAGGGTGTCCGGCTGCAGTACGATGCCGCTTCCGCGTCCGTCCAGGGCGGTGGGAGTCCGCTCGAAGACATCGACCGTGAAGCCCAGGTCGCGCAGGAGGAGCGCCGTGGTGAGGCCGCCGATCGACCCCCCGATGACTGCCGCGGTCGCGCCGTCGTATGCGTTCATGTGTACATCTCCTTGCTGGTGATCGACCCGGTCGGCGGCTCCGCCTGGTCCGGGCCGAGGTCGAGGGGTTCGCTCGGGAGTTCGGCCCCGCGGGTCTCGGGCGCGAAGATGAGACCGGCGACCGCGATCAGGCCGACCGCCGCGACACAAGTGGTCGCCAGGCCCAGGTCTCCGCCGAACCACGAGACGGCGATGACGCCGGCCACAAGCGGGCCCGCCGCGGTGATGAAGCGGCCGATGCTGTTGCACAGGGCCATTCCGGTGGCGCGCACACTGGGCGGGAAGAGTTCGGGGCCGTAGACGAAAGTGCCCGACAGGGCGCCGAACAGGCCGAATCCGACGACCGGCAGGGCAAGCAGGAACTCGCCGTAGGTGTGCTGGAAGGGGAAGAGATAGCCGACGCTTACGGCGGAGACGGCGAAGCTGATGGCGAAAGCCCTGCGCCGCCCGACGGCGTCGGCGAGGAAGCCCCACGAGGCGTAGCCGAGGACGCCGCCCGCGTTGAACAGCATCGAGGCCACCGCGACGTGGCTGTTGGAAGTCGCCAGGGACAACGCGTCATCGGCGGCGAGCCGGCGGATGATCTGGGGGTACCAGGTCGACACGCTCCAGAAGGCGATCAGCGAGCCAGTGGCCAGCGTCGTGCAGATCGCCGTCCGGCTCAGGAACGGTGCGGCGAGCAGTCGGCGCAGGACGAACCGGTCCGCCGCGGCAACCTGGCCCTGTTCCTTCCGCATCCGGCGTGCCGCGATGGCACCCTGGATCTCCGGTGGCTCCGGAACGTAGCGGCGAATGAACCACACGAGGAGGGCAGGCGCCACCGCGATGCCCAGCATCAGCCGCCAGCCGTGCCCGCCCAGCAACTGGTAGGCGAGCGCGGCGACGAAGAAGCCGGCGGCGTAACCGGACATCATCACGCCACAGGCACGCGCCCTGTAGCGGTTACGCCACACCTCGGCCACCAGTGCGGCCCCGACCGGGGCCTCGACGCCTGAGCCGAGCCCGGCGACGAACCGCAGCACGCCGAGTTGCCACCACGTGTCGGCGAACGCCGCCAGCGCGGTGAACACCGCATAGGTGACGATGCCCGCGGACAGCACCCGCACCCGTCCGAAGTAGTCGGCGAGAACGCCGAACAGGATCCCGCCTGCCGCCCAGCCGGCGAGGAAAAGGGCTACGGTCAGCCCGCCGTACAGTCCGATACCGCTCGTGTTCACCGCGATGCCGCTGTGCGGCAGCAGTTCGGTCATGGCCGGGCCGAGGACCAGTGCGTAAAGGCTTCCGGCGAAGCCGTCCAGGGTCCAGCCCAGGGTCGTCCCCAGGAGGACGAGCCATTGCATCCGGGTGATCTCCGTGCGCCAGCTCTCGGGAGGCTGGTCGACCTGCATGTTCGACATGGGTGGGGTCCTTCGTTGGACGTTGCCGGACAGGAGACGCTGTCGGAACCAGTGGGAAACCGTGTGTGAGGGTGCAGGGGGTGACGCCTGGAAAGCCGCCGGTCAGTTGAGACGGCCTGGCTCAGTGCTGCCGTACCAGTCGACGTCGTCCGCGGCGGTCCGCACCACGACGGTCTTGACCCAGGTGAAGTCGTCGAAGGACTCCTGACCGGCGTCCCGCCCAGTGCCGGACTCCTTGACCCCGCCCCACGGCAGCGACGGCTCCAGCCGATGGTGGTCGTTGACCCACACCATCCCGGCGACGACCCGGTCCGCGACGCGGTGACCACGACCGATGTCACGAGTCCAGACGCCGGCCCCGAGCCCGAACCGGTTGTCGTTGGCCATCGCGACCGCGTCGTCCTCGCCGTCGAAGGGCACGACGACCGCGACCGGCCCGAAGATCTCCTCGCGTGTGACGGTCATGGACATCGTGGCGTCGGCCAGCACGGTGGGCTGCACGTAGAAGCCGGAGCCGAACTCGGCCGGCAGGTCGGGTACGCCCCCGCCGGCGGCGATCCGGGCCCCCTCCTTCGTACCGGTCGTGATCAGACGCAGGACCTTGTCCCGCTGGACGCTGCTGATCAGCGGTCCCAGCTGGGTACCCGGCTGCGCCGGGTCACCGATCCGGATCGCCGACGCCCGGGCACTCAGCGCCTCGACGAAGGCGTCGTAGATGCCACGCTGGACGAGGAACCGCGAACCGGCGACACAGGACTGGCCGGCCGCCACAAAGGCGGCGAACGCCGCCCCCTCGGCTGCGACCAGCGGGTCGATGTCATCGAAGACGATGATCGGGGTCTTGCCGCCGAGCTCCGCGGTGACGCGGGCGAAGCGGGCCGCCGTGGCGACCGCCGCCGCCCGGCCGGCCTCGGTGCCACCGGTGAGCGTGATCTTGGCGACGTCGGGGTGGCCGGTGAGCCGTTCGCCCACCTCGCGCCCACCGGTGACCACCGTGACGACATCCTCGGGCAGTCCGGCATCGCGCAGGATGTCCACCAGCGCCAGTGTGGTCAGCGGCGTCATCTCGGAGGGCTTGACCACCACGGTGTTCCCGGTGGCCAGCGCGGCGGACAGACTTCGCGCGAGGATCAGCAGCGGATGGTTGAACGGGGTGATGATGCCGCACACACCGAGCGGGGACCTACGCTGGTAGGTGAGGTATGGGCCGTCGCTGGGCAGGACTGCGTCCCGCTGGGCGGCCAGCAGACCCGCGTTGTAGCGGAACCACTCCGGGACACGGGCGAGCTGTGCCCTGGTCTCGGTGATGGGACGGCCGTTGTTCCGCGTCTCCAGCTGGAACAGCGTCTCGGTGTGTGCCTCGATCGCGTCGGCGAACCGCAGCAGGTGCCTGGCCCGCTCGCTGCGCGGCATGCGCGGCCACGGACCGGACTCGAAGGCCGTCCTCGCCACCTCCACCGCCTTGTCCACCTCACAGACCGTGCTGTCCGGGACGGTGCGGATCACCTCGCCGGTGGCCGGGTTGATGATCGCCCTTTCGCGGCGAACAACGGCGTCGACCGGCGTCGCGGCAGCGTCAGGGCACAGGGTCTTGGTCTCGTTCATGGGCTGTCCTTACGACGGGCACAGGGCTGCACGTTTCGGCGTGGCAGGGAAACGAGCCCTGTCCGCGCCCCGATGCAGCGGCGTGCGGTCGAGTATGGGGACAGGATTCATGTATCTCTATGTCTGGTCAGATACATTCGAGACCGATGTATGTCGTCACCGACACCCTGGGCCGTGCCATGCTGAGTACATGTCGCCGCTGTCATGGGAAGGTGCGGACCCTGCCGGGTCGAGCAGAAGCGAGTCGCACACCGAACTTCGGCGCTGGCTTGAGGCCGTGCAGGCATTGAGTACTGCGGTGAGTTCCGGACGAACCCTGCGCGAGGTCCTCGACCTCGTTGCGGACACGGCGCGGTCCTTGCTGGGGTTCGACTTCTGCGGAGTCCTGATTCCTGACGGCTCCGGGCGGAACCTTGTGATCGAAGGACGGAGCGGACTGTCGGCCGAGTACGTGGCGCGCGTCAACTCGGACCGTCCGGTGCAGTTGCGCGGGGACAGCCTTCACCACGCACCGTCGAGTCAGGCCTTTCGGTCGGGTGCGCCCGTCGCGGTGCGGGACATCGCCAGGGAGCCGCAGTTCACGCCATGGGGCGGGGTAGCGGAGGAGCAGGGTTACCGGTCCATGCTCTCGGTGCCGCTCGTCGCCGGCGGGGAAGTGGTCGGCACGCTCAACAGCTACCACTCGGTCGTCCACGACTTCACCGACCACGAAATCGAGCGGCTCACCTTGCTGGCCAACCACGCCGCGATCGCGCTCACCGCGGCACGAATGGTCGACGAACTCCAGCAGCTGAACGTCTCGCTTCGCCGCCAGCGCGACCTGCTGACGAAATCGGAACGCATCCACGAACGCCTCCTGTCGGTCGCGCTCCGTGCCGGTGGGCTCGGCGGCATCGTCACGACGCTGGCGGAACTCGTGTCGCGGCCCGTACTCGTCGAGGACGCACGGGGCACCGTGCTCGCCCAGACCGGCCCTCTCACGGAGTTGCCGGACGCCGACGTACGAGCTGCGCTGCCACTGCGTGTGGACCAGTCCGAGCCGCACGTGCTCGGCGCCGGCCTCGTCCGCGAGCACGGCGGCTATCTCGCTGCCACCGTCCGGCTGGCGGGGGAGGTAGTCGCCCGGGTGTGGCTGCCGCGCGGTGCCGGGGGGGTCTCACCACTCGACGAACGAGCCCTCGAACACGCCTCGATCGTGATATCGCTCGAACTGTTCCGGTTGCGCACCGGAACCGAGGTCGAGCACCGGCTGCGTGGCGAACTGCTCGCCGACATCCTGAGCGGTGCGTCTGCCGAATCCCGCCCATTGCGGGAGCGCGCCGACCGACTGGGGCACGACTTGTCCCGGCCCCACGCCGCCCTCGTCGGCCAACTCGACGTGGCGTCCGAATCCCGGCGCCCCCGGGCCTACGAGCGAGCACTGGCTGTGGTGTCCGAGTTCGCTGCCGCGTACACGCCGAGACCCCTCGTCGCCATGCACCAGGGAGCAGTGGTCGCGCTCTGGCCGTTGGACGGAGTTCGTACGGGAGCTGCAGCAGGCCCGGTCGGCGAGGCGGAGCACATGGGTGCCGTCGCCTCCTCGATACGGC
Source organism: Streptomyces sp. NPDC058239 (assembly GCF_042882185.1). Lineage (NCBI taxonomy): Bacteria > Bacillati > Actinomycetota > Actinomycetes > Kitasatosporales > Streptomycetaceae > Streptomyces > Streptomyces sp. NPDC058239. The sequence continues at coordinate 129,448 of NZ_JBHVWS010000020.1, read as the reverse complement.
GCGCGATGGCTTCGGTTCCGGGCGCCGAGGGAGCAACCGTCGCGGTGTCCGGCACCGAACAGCAGACCTTCCGGCAGGCCTACCGGACTGCTCGCGGAGCACTCAATGTGGCGCTGCGCACGGGGCGTTGTGACATCGTCGTGACGCCGGACGACCTCGGCGTCGCGGGCCTGCTTCTGCAACTCAACGACGCCCGGCAGCTGGTGGCCTTCGCCGACCGTACCCTGGCGGCGGTTCGGGAGCACGATCTGCGACGCGGCACTCACTTGCTGCGGACGCTGCGCGTCTATCTGGACAGTGATCTCAGCCGGACCGAGGCCGCACAGAGACTCAACGTCCATCCCAATACGGTGAGCCAGCGCCTGCGCCGGATCGAAGTGGTGGCCGACATCGACCTCTCCGCTCCGACAACCGTCGTGGAGGTCAGTGCGGCCCTCCTGCTCCTGGATGTCGCCGAGGGCGGACAGTCGGCCTGACCGGGAGCGAAGAAGCCACACGGGGGCGAGCTGGCGCAGTCCGCGCAGCAGGGTTTCCGGAATACGTCCTACTCGCTGTTGTCCCGAGCGGATCGGTGAGGCTGCGACGGTGAGGGAACGGCGAGCAGGATGGCCATCCAAGCGATCTTCCCGCCGTCACCTGACCGACGGAAGCCCCATTTCCCTGCGGTGAGCTGATCGACGATGTGAAGCCCACGACCGCGTTCCGAAAGATCTTCATACAGCTCACCCCAAGCGCCCCCAGGTGCGTCCTGGCCGGACACGAGCGGTGCCGCTGCCGGGAACGCGGGGATCTGAGGGTCGCGGTCGTGGATCTCGCAGATGAGCTCTGTACCCGTGTGCCGCAGAGTCATCATGTACGGTCCGGCGGCGTGCTCCGTGGCGTTCGCTGCGAGCTCCGATGCGGCCAGCACGGCGTTGCTGACAGCCTCTCCCGAGAGTCCCGCTCGGTCCAGGGCATGCCGGAAGGCCCGACGGGCCGAGGACACCGAGCCTTGCGTGCCGCTCGTCCAGGTGTACAGAGTGCAGTATCCCTTGCACACGTGCGTGCCGGGCGATGCCGGTGATATGGGTCGGGCGGGAACGTGGAGATCGTGGGACACGGAGGGACACCTTTTCGGGAAAAGATCCGGGGTGTTCACGCCAGGTGGAGGCGCGTCGTGTTGATCGAGGGGCCTTTTTCGCACTCTCACATGGGAAAAAACTGGAAAGGGTGCCCGTGGCTTCCTCAGCTATGGCGATGATCCGAGACAACAGTCATCTCCTCCCGGCATGGCCGCAGTGAGGGATCCCGGGGAGCCGGCAGGTCGACCCGGTGGTCCGGCCCGGCATTGCCCACCGCAGCTCACCTCGCGACGCGGTGAGGGAAGCCGACCATCGGCAAGGAAATCAGCACCGGCTTCGCCGTCAGGGGCCACGTACTGCACCGTGATCACCACGTGACGGAGGTCGGCGGCGACTCGTCAGGTCCTGGGACCGTCATCCTCAGCGGCGCCCAGGCTTCGCGGCGGGCTCAAGGATAGCCACGCACTCTACGTGCGAGGTCATCGAGAACAGGTCAACGGGACTCAGCAAGGTGACTCAGGGCCGAGCAACAGAGCGCGGGATCGCCGGTTACTCAAACCGGCGATCCCGCAGATCATGGATACGTCACTGCCGCGTTCGGTCAGCAGCCACGACCTGACAGCCACACGCGCTGCCAGACTCATTGAATGCGGACCCGAAATGACCTGGAGAACCCGATTGCGCAAGAAACCCCCGAGCTGCCGGAATCGCAGTACAGCTCCGCACGCATTCGAGCCACGTGGGACGGAACGGGAAGCGTCACGGACGCATCGAAGGCGTTGGGCTTTTCACGGGCGAAGGGCTACGCACTGGTTCGTCGGGGCGAGTTCCCGTGCCGGGTACTCAGGATTGGCCGCTCGACTCGCGTCGTCACCGCGTCCTTGCTACGCGTGCTTGGTAGCGGAGAGCCGGAGTACAACGTGCCCGTGCCGAGTACCAAACAACGCCGTAGCCCGTTACGCGACGAAGCCTCGCCGGAACGCGCTGGCAAGGCTTCGTCGTCTCACACGCTCTCTCACTGATCTGTGACGGGAGCATGGCCGTGCGGGCCTGACCAGGCAGAAGTCCTCCCGGGCAGGAGGAATCGCGGCCGAGGACCTGGAGGAACTGACGGAGGAACACGTCGAGTCCATGGTCGCCTGGCTACTTGTCGGCGCCCGCAGGCGTGGCGGCCAAGCCGGCACAGGACTTCGCCCCTCGACGGCCCAACACCTCGGCCAGCCGCTCACGACTCGCCACCTGCGTGAGGCCGCGTACTCCCTGCAGCGGAAGCTGGAACTGAGGAAGGTCCGGCTCTACGATGCGCGCCACTCGTGCCTCACGTTTCTTGCCGTCAACGGCGTACCAGATGTCGTCCTCGCCGCATGGGCCGGGCATGCCAACGCCACCTTCACCAAGCGGGTGTACGTCCACCCGAGCCACGGCCGGACTTCTTCATTAGTGCTGGTCAACGGCTTGGGTGTGGGGAGTGTAGCGGGCTGGGACGGGGGTGGGGCGGTCTTTGTGGGGCCGTCCCACGAACGTGTGGCCGCGCTGCTTGTAGTGGCAGCGACGGGCGCGTGCTTGGTGTCGGCGATGCCAGCGGGACCACGTCATCGCGTGATTGCGGTCCGGAGCACGGCGGTGGGGTCAAGGCCCCCTCGTGGCGCACCCACCCGTTACGACAAGAGGGCCTACGTCTTCCTCGGCACCGTCACCGCAGCGGCGATCCGCCTTTGGCTCCGACCGTGATCCGCCGGACAGTGCCTACGGGTGACCGGACCCATCGGTTCAACACGACCAAAATCGCCGGTGAGTCGGCCCCGACGCGGAAGGGCTCAATAGCGACACCCCAAGCGCCCCTGAAGACCGCTAGATTGGTCCTCGGATCACTGTCCGTGGGGGTGGGGGATGGACCCGATCGTACTGGCGGCGGGAACCGCCTTGGTGAGCGCCATGGCGACGGATGCCTGGCTGCAGGTGAAGGCCGCGACAGTGGCGATGTGGCGCCGCCTACGTCCGGACCACGCAGACGACGTGGGCGCCGAGCTGGACGCACTGCGCGGTCAGGTGCTCGCCGCACGTGATGCGGACGACGAGGACACCGAGCAGGCGCTGGCCGGGGTCTGGCGGATGCGCTTCCAGCAGGCCCTCACTGTCACCCCCGATCTCGCCGCCGAACTGCGGCTGTTGCTGGACGATCACCTTGGCCCCGCACTGTCCCAGACGGAGCGGACCCGAGGTGCGTCGGTCGTCATGAATGCGGAAACCCGCGACAACTCCCGCGTCTACCTGGCGGGCAGGGACCAGCACATCACCGGAGCATGAACGTCCCGGCGGGGGAGCCCACCCCCCGTCAGGAAGCCCACGCCCACGACAACTCCCAGATCCACATGGCGGGCAGGGACCAGTACATCTACTCCTCGGACGGGACCAACCATGATCAGGTGCCCGTCCCGGGGGCGGCCCGTGCTCTCGCGCGGATGCTCGCACCGTTCTGCGTCCTCGTCACTGGCGTCACCCTGGTGTGGGTGGCGTACGACGCCGACGGCTGGATCAGGGGACCGTTCCTGCTGGCGGGCCTCGTGTGTGTCGTGCTCACAAGCCCGCGGCTGCGGACCGCTGTTCGACGCTGGCGCCTGACACGGACCAGGCGAAACCCGGGGCTCGCACGCCTCCTGGACCGGCAACTCGAAGGAGCCGCCGAACAACTCGCGTGCGAACTCGAGGTGTTGTGGAATCGCGAGATGAGACTCCGCAGACTCCAGCATCCGACTCCGCTGCCAGTGCGTTGGGTCAACGCGGAGGAGTTCGGGGATCACTGGACGAACATCCGCACGGACGACGGGCGCGACGCGTCGCTGGATCTCTCGGGCAGCAGCGCTCTCCACGAGGTCTTTTCCAGAATCCCTTCCGGTCGGCTGCTCATTCTCGGCCAAGCCGGGGCGGGCAAGTCCGTGCTCGCGTTGCGCTTCGCTCTCGACCGCCTGCGGGCGAGGGAGCCGAGCGGCCGTGTTCCCGTACTCCTTCCCATGGCCTCGTGGGACCCTACGACGCAGGACCTGGAGTCCTGGGCGGCCGGGCGCCTGGCGGCCGCCCACCCGGCACTCGCCGGGCGGGCCGTGTCGGGCCGGACAGTCGCCACCGAACTCCTCCGGTCGGGCCAGCTCTTACCCGTACTGGACGGCTTCGACGAGATGAGCACACAGACCCGGCATCATGCTCTGCGAAGACTTCGCGCCTCGCTCGGCGAGGCGGACCCCTTCCTGCTCACCAGCAGGGCCGACGAGTACGAGGCCGCCGTCAGGCAGGCCGACATCGTGCTGCCGGCGACGGCGGCGGTACGGGTGGAGCCACTGAGCGTGCAGGAGTCGGTGGACTATCTGCGCCGCACGACCCGGAAGCTGATGGTCGGCCGTACTGTGGCCACCAAGTGGGACCCGGTGTTCACCCGGCTGCGCGAGCACCCGCGTGACCCGCAGGTGCTGAGGCTGCGGGACGTGCTGACGACCCCACTGATGACGGGTCTGGCCCGTATCACCTACAGCGACACTTCCCGCGATCCCGCCGAGCTTCTGGACCACCGCCGCTTTCCCACCCGAGCCGCGATCGAAGACCACCTGCTGGGCCAACTCGTTCCGGCGGTCACCGATCAATCGGAGCGGACCGCACGATGGTTGAAGTTCCTGGCGCAGCACCTCAATTCTCTGGGCACCCAAGACCTGGAGTGGTGGCGGCTGAGCCCGGCGGGTCCGAGAGCGGCCCGGGCAGTGGGGGCGATGCTGGCGCTGGGTGCGGCCACTGCTCTGCTCGGGTGGCGGGTCGACCGGCAGACGTCCTTGTTCGGCATCGAGATGCCGGTCTGGGTCCCGTTCGGTGTGCTCTGTCTGATATCAGTCACCGATGTGGTGTTCGGCTCCCGCGAATCTCCGCCGCGGTATGTCCCGCGTACCGAGCCGGGGCGGATGGTTCGGCCCGCGCTCGCCCTCGTGGCGGTGGTCGGCGGGGTTCTGCTGTACTACTGGCTCCTGCAATACCTGCTGTTCAACGTGATCGTCGCAGCTGCCTCCGTGATCTTCTCCGTCGGCCACTCGATTCTGCGCCGAAAGAGACCTCGGCCCAAGGCCCCTGGCCGACTGACGGTGGAGAAGCCTCTTGAAGATCTCCGCCACGGCACCAGCGATGCGGCCACTCGCGGCCCGGAGCGGACGCTGAGGGAGGACCGACTGGCGACGCTGGTAACGCTGGGGCTCATCAACCTGCTGACGGGAGGTTCGGCAGTCTGGCGGGCGGCCGGGCTCCTGATCTTCGCAGCGTTCGCTCCGTATTGGTTCCTTCCTGACGTTCGACCGGGCACCGGGGCCATCACCACGGTCGTCACGTTCGTTGCTTTCGCCGTGCTCGGAGCATCGTCGTCCGCCTGGTGCGGGTTCGGTGCGTCAAGAGTGTGGCTGTGGGGTGCGGGGAAGCTTCCGTGGAACGTGCTCGGCCTCCTCGAGGAGGCCCACCGCCTCGGCGTGTTGCGCCAGTCCGGCGCCGTCTACCAATTCCGGCACTCCCGGCTCCAGGAACGACTGGCCGCGCAGGCGGGGGAGCCCGCACCGGCTCGGGGGCAGGCGAGCGGTTCACGGATCGGAGATCTCCGGCCGGTCGTAAGCATGCTTTCCAGCTTCGTTCTCGCTGTCGGGTCGATTGCGATGGGTGTGGACATGTTTCTACTGAAAGCTGAGTCCGGGCCGTACGAAGCGGTCGTCCCCGTCTGTGAATTGGTCGACCGCGAGGTCCTGCTGAAGCTCGTACCGGACCCCCGGGGAGAACCGTCCGAGGGGCACGACTACGACATGAACACGAGGTATTGCTCTTGGAACGCTGGCACGGAAACCGCCGGAGACCCCGTCGTGGTGATCATGGTGCAACTGTTCAAACCCACGCGCACGCTCGCTGCCGTCGAACAGGCGGACGGGTACTTCGGCCACGGACTCCCCGTCGGGCCAATCGTCTCCCAATACACCACCGACCTTGACGGAGTGGGCGACGAGGCCGTCACCGCCGTGGGGCACAGCGAGGATCGCCCGACGGCCGCGACGAGCGTCCGGTTGGACAACCTGCTGGTGACCGTCACGTATGAGGTGAGCGGGTTGAAGTGGGGCGATACGGAGGGTTACGCCCGCAGCACCAGGATTACGCAGGACCTGGCCCGCACCGTCGTGCGGAATCTCTCCGGCGCGCGCCCGTAACCAAGGGTTTCACCATAGGGCGGACTCGACGTCTTGGCGGACGGAGTCCCGACCCCGTCCGCGGTTGAAAGCTAACGGTGACGGAGGTCAGGGTGTGGGGCTGTCCGATGCCGGAGGCGTTGACAGCGGGGTAGCCGTAGCCGGTCTTGGTGTCGCCGGTGGCCTTGTGGTCGGTCTGGGTGTCGCGCAGGCCGCCGGGCTTGCAGGTCCAGCTGGTCCAGTACGCGGCCGGCCCGCCGAGGGCGGACGCCGCGCGGGCGGTGGTGCAGTCGTTGGAGGACGGGGTCCAGGCTTCGGTCAGACGGCGGTAGCCGTCGTAGGCGAAGCACTGGGTGTCCTTGCCGTTGGCGTTGTCGGTGATCGACTTGACGTTGCCAGAGGCGTCGTAGACGTAGTTGGCGTCGCTGGTGTAGCCGGTGTTGGTCTGGTCGACGGTGTGGGTGTTGGCCGGGCGGCGGGTGCCGTCCTCGTAGCGGTTGAGGATCTGGAGCTGCTTGGCACCGGTGGGGGTGCCCAGGCGGGTCTCCTCGCTCTCGCCGTACGGGGAGTAGCCGATGTTCTGGACGTAGTCGGTTATGCCGTCGGTGCCGGTGAGCATGCCGAGGGCGTTGTAACTGTTGGTCACGGTCTCGGCGGGAAGACCGGCCACCGCGGGGAGCGAGGTCGACTGAACGGTGCCGTCGATGTTGTAGGTGGTGGAGGTGGTGAACGTCTGCGGCGCCCCTGCAACAACCAGGGGGTCGCTGGCGGCAATGACGGTTTTGGTGCCCTTGGGGCGGCCGAGCGCGTCGTAGCCGGTTGCGACCCGGGAGTAGATCTTGCCGGTGGTGCCTCCGACGTAGCGGATTGAGGCGGTCGGCTGCCTCTTCACGAGGGAGTCGTAGGTGAACTTTGTCAGCTGATGGGCGTTGTCCTTCGCCCCGTCCAAGGTGCCGGTGATGCGGCCGAGCTCGTCGTAGTCGGTGATCAGGGTGCGGATGACGCCGTTGACGATGGTCTGACCGTCAAGGGCTGATCGACGTCGTTGAAAGTGGTATCGACTCGGCCCTTGTCGGGGTCGGTCGACGTAGTCTTGCGGCCGCGTAGGTCGTATCCGTAGGTCCAGACTGCCGACGGATTTCGCCGCCACGTACAAGAAGGACGGGCGCAGGGCGCAGGCCCGAGCTCGGGCGTCGCCATCGCCGCCGATATCGCCGGCATCTGGGCGGCAGCCGGCAAGCGCCTGCCGTCCTCGGACGGTCCGGGCGGGGCCGGATGTAATTGGCCATCAGCAGCGGCGCCCCGGGCGGGGCGAGATCCTGTACACCGGGTCGATCGCGGGAAGGGTGGGCGTTGGCGAGTGCGGCCGCTGCCGGACGTCGGCAGGGAAGCAGTCGCACTGCCGACGCAGCGGCGGGGCAACTCGTCGCCGTCTCGGGCTCCGTGCCTCCACCGCTATGCGGAGCCCGCGGACGCAGGCCGGACGGCTCGGCTCTGAAAGGGGCCGCAACGCGAGTGCCAGAAATCACCTCAATGGGTGACGTTACCTGCGGGGTGCGCTGCCACTTTCAGATGCCTCGGTCACTTTCAGGCGGTGGTCGACCAGGCGTGACTCATCGTGGCCCTCGGCCAGCCGCTCACGACTCGAGACCTCCGTGAGGCCCCGTACTCCCTGCAGCGGAAGCTGAAGCTGCGGAAGGTCCAGCTCTACGACGCACGTCGCTGGTGCCTCACGTTTCTTGCCGTCAACGGCGTGCCGGACGTCGTCCTCGCCGCATGGGCCGGGCATGCCAACGCCAACTTCACCAAGCGGATGTACGTCCACCCGAGCCCCGAGGACCTCCGCGCCGCCTCGGACCACCTCACTTCTCTACTCGGTTTCAGTGAAGACGAAGCAGCCTGACGAGCAAGACGTCTAGAGATTGTGAGATATCCGCCCTCAGCGAACAGCCAAAACAGCCTCTGAACTGGGGCTTTTGTGGATCACTAGGATCATGCCTCCATCACAACCTTCTGTACGTCCTGTACATTTTTTACAGATGCTTGTGCAGAGCCCCGTACAGCCCCGGAGGAAAGGCAACGCCATGTTGTTCCGCCCCGCCGCCCGTCACGTGCTGCCCGAGTTCACCGAGCGCACGACCAACGGGATCCGCACCCTCGATCCGTACTCCAAGCTGCTCGCCGAACGGATCGTCTTCCTCGGCACCCCGGTCGACGACACCGCGGCCACCGATCTGATCGCCCAGTTCATGTATCTGGAGTACGACGCCCCGGACCGGCCCGTCTCGCTCTACATCAACTCCCCCGGCGGCTCGTTCGGAGCCATGTCCGCGATCTACGACACGATGCAGTACCTCACCTGCGAGGTGGAGACCTACTGCCTCGGCCAGGCCGGTTCCTGCGCATCCGCGCTGCTCGCCGCGGGCGCTCCCGGCCGGCGGCACGCACTGCCCGGCGCCAGGGTCGTCGTGCAGCAGCCCGAACTGACCGAGCCGGTTCAGGGCCAGCCGTCCGATCTGGAGATCGAGGCACAGGAATTGGAGCGGGTCCGCAAGATGATCACCACACTGTTGGCCCGTCACACGGGCCGCAGCGCAGAGCAGATCACCACCGACATCGAGCGCGACCTCATCCTCGACGCGGCGGGCGCCAAGGCGTACGGTCTGGTGGACCACATCATGGAGAACCGGAAGTCGTCACTCCCGCCGCACAGCGCGAGGTGAACGCCCGATGCAGCCACCGGAGTTGCCGCCGCTCCCCGCACTGACGCGCGCCGAGGGGGATTTCATCGACTGCTACCTCGAAGTCCTGGACCAACTGGGCCGGATCAACCCGGCCCGCGGCAGCGACACCTACGGTGCACTGCGCGCCGCGCAGGCACTGGCCTCACGGGCGAGCGCGCTGCGGGACGCCCTCGCATTGATGCATGAGCGCGGCGAGGCGCAGATCCACGCCGCCACCTTGGCGCGGGCGCTGCGCGTGCTGGACGGGGAACGGCGGGCCGGACGTGTCACCGTACCCCCCGCTCAGGCGAGTTGATCGGCCCACTGCGTCTTGGGCCCCGGCCGGGTCCGCCCAACTCCCCCTGTCTTCACCTCCGACGGAGTTTGCTCAACCCGCTCCGACCCCGACTCCGGCGGACCTCGCTCAACTCCCCTGCGCGACACGCCCGGCAGGCAAATCGAAATTCCTAGCTCGTTCGGCGTAGGGATTCCCCCGCGCGAGCGACATCTCAACTTGCTTTTTTCGCGAGGGCAGTGAGCAGAATCCGTCATTCCACCCCTGGTACGAGACCGGTCCGAGCGACCTGCACGGTCTTCGAAATCATCAGCCACACCCAAACGGGTCATTCGTGAGGAGACTCGCATATCGTCGCTTCCCCTCGGAAATCCGGCAGTCGGTGCGTCAAGATCCCTGGGACGACAAGCCCCCGCCACCGCGGCGGGGCGGTCCGGGCGGACGCCGAGTCCTGCCGCCGTCCGGATGCCTGGTCGACAGAAGTGGATCGGCAGGAGTGGAGGACCCGAGCACAACGGGTCGACCGGAACACCCATCGACCCTTGGGGTGAAGCCGCCGAGCGCGGCCGGGCAACTTCGCCAGCCCGAACCCGACAGGTCATCCTTCACAGGCGGCTGACGAAGGGTTGCGCATGGCTGCGCAGGTTCATGTCCCGTCTCTGCTCGCCCGGGCCGGCACGGCCTCGGTTCTGACACTGGCCGCCGTCGGCGGCACGATGCTCGCCCCTGGCGCCACGACGCAAGCCCAGGCAGCGACTCTCTCGATGAAGGCACTCAACATCGCCGCGTCGAAGAAGGGATCGCCGTACGGATGGGGGGCCACCGGCCCCAACCGCTTCGACTGCTCGGGTCTGACGGTCTATTCGTTCAAGAAGGCGGGCAAGAAGCTCCCGCGCACGGCCCAGCAGCAGTACAACAAGACCCGCCATATCTCGGCCTCGCACAGGCACCGCGGCGACCTGGTCTTCTTCCATTACGGCCGCAGCATCTACCACGTGGGGATCTACGCCGGTAAGGGCAGGATCTGGCACTCGCCGAGGACCGGCGCGGTGGTCCGGCTGGAGAAGATCTGGACGAAGAGCGTCTACTACGGGCGGGTCCGCTGATGTCTGTCCGGCGGATCGGGCACGCGCCCCCGGCCGTGATCCGCCGGACAGGCCATGGTCTGCGCCGCTGACCCGCTCGATACTCAGTGCAACAGGGGACCGGACACCAGCACCAGCCCCAGACCGGTGAGCGCCAACCCGCTGCCGCCCTCGATTGCGCGGGCGGCACGCGGCCGGCGCAGCCACCGGCCCAGCCGGTCCACCAGGAGGGCCACGGCTGGGAACCAGATCAGCGCAAGCAGCACCACGATCATTGCGAGCAGCAAGGTCCTCGGGAGCGGCGGCTGCCCGTCGCGAACGAACTGCGGCAGCAGACTCAGGAAGAGCACCGGCGCCTTGGGATTCAGGGCGTTGGTGAGGAAGCCCTGCCGCAGTGCGCGTACGGTTCCCTGCCCTGCTGGTTCGCCCTCGGCCTCGCCCGCCCTGCCCGTGGTGCGCCGCCGCGCCGCGTACAGGGCGCTGATGCCGAGGTAGAGGACGTAGGCCCCGCCGAGCAGCTGAACGGTGCGGAACAGTACGGGCAGCGTCACCAGCACAGCGGCAAGCCCGGCGACGGCCAGCGCGGTGTGCACGAGGAGTCCGCCGGCAACACCCAGCGCGGTCGCCACCCCCGCTGACCGGGAGGCGAGCGCGTTGCGTACGACGACGGTGAAGTCCGCGCCCGGCAGCGCGACCATTCCGGCGGCGACCCCGATGAAGGCGATCAATTGTGCGTCCATGGGTCCACCCTGGCCCGGCGGAGCCTTTAGCGTGTACTTGCAATATTCTGGGTCTGCCAAAAGGAACGCTTAATGTACGACCCGACACGACTCGCGGCGCTGGTGGCGGTCGCGGAGGCCGGATCGATCACCCGGGCCGCCGCCCGGCTCGGCTACACCGCGCCCGCGCTCTCCCAGCAGATCGCCAAGCTGGAGCGGGAGGCGGGCGCCGCACTGCTGGTGCGCCACCACCGAGGGGCCCGCCTCACGGCCGCCGGTGAGCTGCTGGTCGGACGCGCACGGCGGATCCTCGACGAGATGGACCTGGCCCGTCACGAACTGGCCCGTCTCTCCGGACTCTCCGGCGGACGTCTCCGGGTAGGCACATTCACCACCGCGGGCATCCATCTGTTGCCGCCGGTGTTGAGCGCCTTCCGTCGCGCCCACCCGGATGTGGAACTGGCGGTCACCGAGTACGAGCCGCCGGACGGGGTCGCGGCGGTGGCCGCGGGCGAGGTCGATCTCGCGCTGACCCATGTGTACGAGCCCGCTGCCGCAGCGGCCTGGCCCTCCGGGGTGTTCGCCGAACCGCTGCTGGTCGAGGAACTGGTCCTGATCACGGCGGTCGGGCAGATGTTGTCCGAAGGCACCGGGAGACTGCCGGTGACGGAACTTGCCGGGAGGCCGCTGATCAGCAGCGCGCCGACGCATCCACCGCGCCGCGGGGTGGAGCAGGCGTTGGCCGAAGCAGGGGCGACACCCGCCGTGGTCTGCGAGTCGCCCGGCTATGCGCTGGTGTGTGCGCTGGTCAGCGCGGGCATCGGAATGGCGGTCGTACCGGAGATGGTTGCCGCGATGTCGTCGACGCCGTTGTCCGTACGGCGGCTGGACCCAGCTTCGTTCCGGCGGACGATCTCGATGGTGCACCGCGGCGACCGGGCGAGCGCCGCGGCGGCGACACTCCAGGCGCTGTTGCGCAGTGGGTTCGGGCGCGCGGCCTCGGCGCAGCGGCCGGGCGGCGAGGGCGGATGATCACGCGATCGGGAGACGGGGGGCGGCGGACCGAAGGGTCGGTCAGCCCTGCACGGGGATGCTCCACGGGAGCGCGATCCAGACCGTCTTGCCGCCGTCGGCAGTGGGGGTGACGGTGAGCCGGCCCCCGCACTCCTTGGCCAGACAGCGAATGATCACCATGCCGCGTCCGTTGTCCTGCTGAACGGCGGCGGGCAGCCGCCGGGGCCAGCGCGGGTGACTGTCCGTCACACCCAGATGCAGCTGTTCCTCCCGCTCCAGCCTCAGGTCCACGGTGAAGGTGGGCGACTGCCCGAAGGTGTGCTGGACGGCGTTGGTCGCGAGTTCCGAGACGATGAGTCGGACACTGTCGGCGAACTCCGTGTCGATGGCCAGACCCCATTCGGTCAGCACCCGTGCCACATATTTCCGGGCCGACGAGACCGAGACCGGATCGCTCGGCAGAGTGACGCTTGCTTCCTGATGGTCTGCCATGGCGAGCCGTCCCTTTCCCACTTGGACCGACCCGCGACCGGTCCCGGTTGTGCTTCGCGCCAGATTGCCACTGATGCTGCCCTCTGTGACGGCGATCCACCAAGATATGCATATATCTGTCGCTCAATGCGGTGAACCCTGCCACGCAAGACCGCATGCGGGCGTCACACTGTCCGCTCGGCAGAAGAGGGAGGGAGGCCGCAGATGCAGCACGGCCCTGCGGTGAGGCGCCGCAAGCTCGGGGAGGAGCTCCGGAGCCTGCGCCATGCGTCCGGACTGACGAGCCGGGACGCCGCGCGGATGCTCGGCTGGCACCAGTCGAAGGTGAGCCGGATCGAGACCGGTGTCAGTGGGGTGCGGCCGGCCGATGTGACCCGGCTGCTGGACGCGTACGGCGTGGACGACGCGCAGCTGCGGACGCTCTTGGCGGCGCTGGCGGGTTCGGCGGGCGGTGGCGGCACCGGGTGGTGGCATGCCTATCGCGGTCTGATCCCGCCGCAGTACCGCGACTTCATCAGTCTGGAGTCCCAGGCGCGGACCGCGCGGACCTTGGAGACCTCGGTGGTGCCGGGGCTCCTGCAGACCGCCGACTACGCACGTGCGGTGACCCGGGCCTCGCTGGACGGGCTGCCCGCAGGCCAGCTGGACTCGCTGGTGGAGGTGCGGCTCGCCCGGCAGGGGGTGCTGCGGACCGATCCGCCGCTGCGACTGAGCGCGGTGCTCGACGAGGCGGTGCTCCGGCGCGAGGTCGGCGGGCGCCGGGTGATGAGAAACCAGCTGCGCCATCTGACCCGCGTGGCTCAACTGCCCCATGTGGAACTTCAGTTGCTGCCGTTCTCGGTCGGTGGCCATGCCGGCCTCACCGGCCCTTTCGTTATCTTCTCATTTCCGAACACTTCTGATCTGGACGTGGTAGTTCTCGACCATTTGACGAGTAGCCTCTATCTGGAGCGGAAAGAAGACCTTGAGGCGTACAGCTCGGCCTTCCGCACGATGCAGGCGCACGCGCTGTCGCCGGAGCACTCGTTGGACCTCATCGCCGCGATCGACCGCGACGGTCGGTGACCCCGGACTGCCCGAGGGGGGCTCATGTCGGATTGCCTCGCACAACACGAGTTACGGTGGCGGCGCAGCAGCCGCAGCACGGGTATGAACAACTGCGTGGAGGCCGCGCCGTTCAGAGACGGGCGGCTGGGCGTGCGGGACTCCAAGGATGTGTCCAGGCCACCGCTGCGGTTCTCCGCGGCGGCCTGGACATCTTTCGTCTCCGGCCTGCACCGGGGATCGGTCAGCTGACGGGAGCGGTCCGCCGTACGATCGCCACGGCGGTGGCGATCTGCTCCTGGGTCAGATCGGCTCGCGCTGTCAGCCGCAGCCGGGAGACACCGTCCGGCACCGACGGCGGCCGGAAGCATCCCACCGCGATTCCCGCGGCGCGACAGTCGGCCGCCCAGCGCACCGCCGCGTCCGCCGAGGGTGCCCGCACCGAGACCACGGCCGCGTCGGGGCGAACAGCGGTCAGACCGGCCCCGGTCAGCCGCTCGTACAGAGCGGTGGCGACCGCACGGGCCCTGCCGGCGCGTTCCGGCTCGCGACGGATCAGCCGCAGGCTCCCGAGAGCGGCGCCCGCCGCGGCCGGTGCGAGGCCCGTGTCGAAGATGAACGTACGGGCCGTGTTGACCAGGTGCTCGATGACCCGGGCCGGACCGAGGACCGCCCCGCCCTGGCTGCCCAGGGACTTGGAGAGGGTGAGCGTGGTGACGATTCCCTCGCCGCCCGCGAGACCGGCGGCGGCGAGCGCACCCCGGCCGCCTTCGCCCAGCACTCCGAGGCCGTGCGCGTCGTCGACGAGCAGTGCGGCGCCCTCCGTCCTGCAGGCGTCGGACAGTTCGGGCAGCGGCGCGGCGTCGCCGTCGACCGAGAAGACCGAGTCGGAGACCGCCAGCGCGCGTCCCCCGTGTGCCCGCAGGGCCTTGCGCACGGCATCGGGATCGGCATGCGGTACGACGGCGGTCTCGGCCCGGGAGAGCCGGCAACCGTCCACGATCGAGGCGTGGTTGCCCGCGTCGGAGACGATCAGCGAGCCGCGGCCGGTGAGCGCGGTGAGGGCGGCGAGATTGGCCGCGTAGCCCGATGACAGCACCAGCGCCGCCTCGAAACCGCAGAAATCGGCCAGCTCGCGTTCGAGTTCGGCGTGCAACGCGGTGGAGCCGGTGACGAGTCGTGATCCGGTCGCCCCCGCTCCCCACCTGCGCGCGGCCTCGGCCGCGGCAGCGGTGACCTCAGGGTGCCGGGTCAGGCCCAGATAGTCGTTGCTCGCGAGGTCCAGCAGTTCTGGTTCGGCGGGCCGGGGACGGAGCGTACGGACGAGTCCGGCGTCCGCGCGGCGGCGCGCCTCGTCGTCGATCCAGTCGAACGGGGCGAAGGGCATGAGCGGTCCCTTTTGTAGGCAGCTCACAGACCCTAACCGGGCGCGCAGCAGGTCATGGTGTGGCAATACACACACCCCAGACGGGCTCTGTTGTCCGGTTCCTCCTTGGCTGCGGGCGGTGCCGTAGGCCAGGATCAACGCCATGGACCTCCTGAACACGCTGGTGGACAAGGGACTGCGGCGCGAGATGCCGACCCGCGAAGAAGCCCTCGCCGTACTGGCGACCTCCGACGACGACCTGCTCGAAGTGGTGGCCGCGGCCGGAAAGGTGCGCCGTCAGTGGTTCGGGCGGCGCGTGAAGCTGAACTATCTGGTCAATCTCAAGTCCGGGCTCTGCCCCGAGGACTGCTCGTACTGCTCGCAGCGGCTCGGCTCGAAGGCCGAGATCCTCAAGTACACCTGGCTGAAACCGGACGAGGCGTCGAAGGCCGCCGCCGCCGGGGTGGCGGGTGGCGCCAAGCGGGTGTGTCTGGTGGCCAGCGGTCGCGGTCCGACGGACCGGGATGTCGACCGGGTGTCGGAGACCATCGAGGCGATCAAGGAGCGGCACGAGGGCGTCGAGGTGTGCGCCTGCCTCGGTCTGCTCTCCGACGGACAGGCCGACCGGCTGCGGTCGGCGGGCGCCGACGCGTACAACCACAACCTCAACACGTCCGAGGGGACGTACGGGGACATCACCACCACCCACACCTATGCGGACCGGGTGGAGACCGTGCAGCAGGCGCAGGCCGCCGGGCTCTCGGCGTGCTCCGGGCTGATCGCCGGAATGGGTGAGAGCGACGCCGATCTGGTCGATGTCGTCTTCTCGCTGCGCGAGCTCGACCCGGACTCGGTGCCGGTGAACTTCCTGATCCCGTTCGAGGGCACTCCGCTGGCCAAGGAGTGGAACCTCACCCCGCAGCGGTGTCTGCGCATTCTGGCGATGGTCCGGTTCGTCTGCCCGGACGTGGAGGTGCGGCTCGCGGGCGGGCGCGAGGTGCATCTGCGCTCGATGCAGCCGCTCGCGCTGCACCTGGTCAACTCGATCTTCCTGGGCGACTACCTCACCAGTGAGGGACAGGCGGGGCAGGCGGATCTGGACATGATCGCGGACGCCGGTTTCGAGGTGGAGGGAGCGGGGACGACGACGCTGCCGGCGCACCGTGCGCAGGCGGGTGGTGGCTGCGGTTCGCACGACGGCGGGTGTGCACCCTGTGGCGACGCGCCCGCAGAGGCCGCTGCCGAGCCCGGCGAGATTGCGGCTGCACGCACGGATCTGGTGGCGGTCCGCCGTCGCGGCGCGGGAACGGATCTCGCCCCCAATGCCTGACGCCCTCTCCCCGGCCGAACTGCGATCCCTGGACCGGGCCCACGTCTGGCATCCGTACGGCCCGATGCCGGGGCGTCAGGAGCCGCTGGTCGTGGAGTCCGCGTCCGGAGTACGGCTCCGGCTCGCCGAACCGGCCCACGGGCAGCACGAATTGGTCGACGGCATGTCGTCCTGGTGGTCGGCGGTGCACGGCTACAACCATCCGGTGCTCAATGAAGCGGCACGCGGTCAGCTGGACCGGATGAGTCATGTGATGTTCGGCGGGCTCACCCACGAGCCCGCCGTGCGGCTGGCCAAGCGGCTGGTCGAGATCACCCCGGAGCCGCTGCAGCATGTCTTCCTCGCCGACTCCGGATCGGTGTCGGTCGAGGTCGCGGTGAAGATGTGTCTGCAGTACTGGCGCTCGGCCGGGCGGCCGGCCAAGCAGCGGCTGCTGACCTGGCGCGGCGGCTATCACGGGGACACCTGGCAGCCGATGTCGGTGTGCGACCCCGAAGGTGGCATGCACGAGCTGTGGTCGGGCGTACTGCCCCGGCAGATCTTCGCGAACGAGCCGCCGGCCGGCTTCGACGCGGAGCCGGATGCCGCGTACGTACGACACCTGTGGGAACTGATCGCGGAGCACGCCGACCGGCTGGCCGCGGTGATCGTGGAGCCGGTGGTGCAGGGCGCGGGCGGAATGCGGTTTCACTCCCCCGCCTATCTGCGAGTGCTGCGCGAGGCGTGCGATGCGCATGACGTGCTGCTGGTGTTCGACGAGATCGCCACCGGTTTCGGCCGTACGGGGAAGCTGTTCGCCGCGGAGCATGCGGGGATCTCGCCCGACGTCATGTGCGTGGGCAAGGCGCTGACCGGCGGCTATCTGACAATGGCGGCGACGCTGTGCACCGCACGGGTGGCGGAGGGCATCTCGCGCGGCGAGGTGCCGGTGCTGGCGCACGGGCCCACGTTCATGGGCAATCCGCTCGCCTCCACGGTGGCGTGCGCCTCCATCGACCTGCTGCTCGGCCAGGACTGGGAGAAAGAGGTCGAGCGGATCGGCGGCGGGCTGCGGGACGGTCTCGCCCCGGCGGCGGAGCTGCCCGGGGTACGGGATGTGCGGGTGCTGGGCGCCATCGGCGTCGTACAGCTCGATCACGAGGTGGACATGGAGACCGCGACCCGGGCGGCGGTGCGGGAGGGCGTGTGGCTGCGGCCGTTCCGCGATCTCATCTACACGATGCCGCCGTATGTGACCGGTGACGAGGATGTGGCGCGGATCTCCCGCGCCGTGTGCGCGGCTGCTCGGGAGGGCTGAGATGACGGTTCTGGTGGTGACAGGTACGGGCACGGAGATCGGCAAGACGGTCGTGACCGCGGCCGTGGCGGCGGCGTGCCGGGATCGCAGTGTCGCGGTGCTCAAGCCCGCCCAGACGGGCCTGGCCCCCGGCGAGCCCGGGGATGCCGCAGAGGTGGCACGGCTGGCGGGCGGCCATGTGACCGCGGTCGAACTGGCCCGGTTCCCCGAGCCGTTGGCACCTGCCACGGCCGCCCGCAGGGCAGGTCTCCCGCCGGTACGGCCGCACGAGATCGCCGAGGCGGCCGAGAAGCTGGCGACCGAACACGATCTGGTGCTGGTCGAGGGTGCGGGCGGACTGCTCGTACGGTTCGACGACGACGGCGCGACCCTGGCCGACGCAGCACGGCTGCTGGGCGCACCGGTCCTGGTCGTGGCGGCGGCCGGACTGGGCACGCTCAATACGACCGCGCTGACCTCGGAGGCCCTGCGGGCCCGGGGGCTGGATTGCCTCGGTGTGGTGGTGGGCAGCATGCCCGCCGAGCCGGACCTTGCGGCGCGCTGCAATCTGGCGGACCTTCCGGTGGCTGCGGGCGCCCCGCTGCTGGGTGCCGTACCGGCCGGTGCGGGGGCGCTGGTACCTGCCGACTTCCGTGTCCTGGCCGGAAGTTGGCTGGCGGCGGAACTGGGCGGTAATCGGCCGGCCGATTGAGCGCCTGAGCCGCGCGGGACGGGGGAAGATGGAAGGAGCCGTACCTTTCCGGTCGAGCGCCGTGTCGAGGAGGCCCGTCATGCGTCTGCGCAGCACGAAAATCCCGGAGGACGCGGTGCACCACCCCGTCTTCGCCCGGTTCTACGCCCGGATGAGCGTGGCCGCGGAGACCGGGGCGGGGCTGGGCGCGGTGCGATCGGAGCTGCTGGCCGGTATGTCCGGCCGGGTCATCGAGATAGGTGCGGGCAACGGCCTGAACTTCGCGCACTACCCGCCCGCGGTGTCGGAGGTGGTGGCCATCGAACCCGAGCGCAGCCTGCGGCAGTTGGCGGTGCGGTCGGCGCTGCGTGCCGGAATTCCGGTGGATGTGGTGCCGGGCGCGGCGGAGGCCCTGCCGGTGAAGAGCGAGGCGTTCGACGGTGCCGTCACTTCGCTGGTGCTGTGCACCGTACGGAATGTGGAGCGTTCGCTCGCGGAGATCGTACGGGTGCTGCGGCCGGGCGGCGAGCTGCGCTTCTTCGAACATGTGCGGGCCGATGACCGGGCCATGGCAGCGACCCAGCGGGCGCTGGACCGTACGGTCTGGCCGCTGGTGACGGGCGGGTGTCACACGGCGCGCGACACCCTGGCCGCCATCGAAAGGGCCGGGTTCACGGTGGAGACGTACCGCAGGGTCAGGATGCCCGACTGGGGAATCCGGCTGCCCACCTCCACATGTGTGCTGGGCGTGGCGCGGCGGCCTGCCGTGGTCGACTGACGCATCGGCCACCACCGCGTACCGGCGGTGTCACAGACTCCACTGGCGCAGTTCCTCGGCGATTGCCCGGACGTCCGCCTTGCCCTCCTTCACCAGTCGAGCCAGGTCGCGCACCTGCTCGGGCGAGGTGATGACCTTCAGCCCGGAGGCGACGAGATAGCCGTATGCGACGGCCGAGGAGAACATGGCGTTCGAGTGTTCGAGCGCTGGAACATGGAGCAGCAACTGCAGAAGGGCAGCGGCCCTGGAGTGCGGGTCGCTGTAGACGGGGCTGCCGAAGATCTCGGCCTCATGACGGGCCACCGCAGCCACGAGCGCACCCCAGTCGACGACCTGCGGATCGCCGGGAGTCTTGTGCTCTGCCACCATGAGCAGCCAGGAAAGGTCGATCTGGAGGTTCAACGCGTGCCTTTGCGCTCCGGGCCGAACTCCTCGGCGAACACCGACTCGTACTGCTTCATGAAGTCGGCCGCGGCTTCGACAAAGGTGTGTCCGACCTCGCCCGCATCCTGCTTCACGAGCTCCTCTATGTAGCGGTTCACGCTCATTCCCCTCTGCAGCGCGCGCTGTCGCGCGGCCTCGGCCGTGGCCTCGTCCACTCTCACGTTCAGCTGAGTCTTGGGCACAGAAACACGCTAGCGCGGGTGCGCTAGCACCGGCAAGGGGAGCCTTCCGGTGCTCCGTACACCGGTCACAGGTGACCGCATGGCGGAATTCGTCCTCCGCATTCTCCGTCGGCTCTGCGAGAGCGCCGCCCAGGGCAAGGACAAGGGCACCGCCGGGATGCGGCGGCCTCTCGGAAGCCGATGGCGACAGCCGTACGCTCCCGCCCGAAAGGCCCTCCCCGGCCGGCTTCGCCTCACGCGCCGTCGACCTTGCGGTGCTACAAAGGGCAGTGTGGCCAGACGTTTCGGCCGATTCCGGAACGCACCGGTTCGGTCACTCACGGAGAAACACCCCTGGAGCCTTGCCGGGCAGGTCTTCGCCCTGCAGGTGGCTCTGGTGGTGCTCCTCGTGGCGGCCGCGGTGCTGGCACTCCTGCTGCAGTCCCAGCACGACACCAACACGGAGGCGCGACAGCGTTCGATCGCCGTCGCAGAGACGTTCGCGCACGCACCGGGAGTCCTGGCCGCGCTGAAGTCTCCCGATCCCTCCAAAGTGCTCCAGCCGCTCACCGAGGCGGCTCGGAAAGCAGCCGGCGTCGACTTCATCGTGGTGTTGGACACGAAGGGGACCCGCTACACGCATCCCGAGCCGAACCTGATCGGGAAGAAGTTCGTCGGCACCATCGGGCCATCGCTGGCCGGCCAGGTGTACACCGAGACCGTGAACGGCCCGCTCGGCCGCGAGGTGCAGGCGACCGTCCCCATCTACGACCTCGGTCACAAGGTCGTGGGCCTGGTGTCGGCCGGCATGAAGGTCAAGAACGTGACCAGCGTGGTGTCACGGCAGATTCCGATCATCCTCGGCACCGGGGCCGCCGCGCTGGCCGTCGCCACGGCCGGGACGGCGCTGGTGGCCAGGCGGCTGCGGCGGCAGACCCACCGTCTGGGCCCCGCCGAGATGACTCGCATGTACGAGCATCACGACGCGGTGCTGCACGCCGTACGCGAAGGCGTGCTCATCGTCGGCAACGACGGTCGGCTGCTGCTGGCGAACGACGAGGCCAGACGCCTGCTGGATCTTCCGCACGACGCCGAGGGGCGGCACATCCCGGACTTGCCCGGTCTTGATCCCGGCATGGTGGAGCTGCTGACCTCGGGCCGTGCGGCCACTGACGAAGTGCTCCTTGCCGGGGACCGCTTGCTCGCGGTGAACCAGCGGCCCACGGATCGTCACGGTGGCCCCGAGGGAACGGTCGCGACGTTGCGTGACTCCACTGAGCTGCGGGCGCTGTCCGGAAAGGCTGAGGTGGCCCGCCAGCGGCTGAGACTGCTGTACGACGCCGGGCTCGGCATCGGTACCACCCTCGACGTCGTGAGCACGGCCGAGGAACTGGCGAAGGTCGCGGTCCCCCGGCTGGCCGACTTCGTCACCGTCGATCTGGCCGACCCGGTCCTGCACGGGGACGAGCCGACCAGTACTGGCGCGGACATGCGCCGCACCGCCATCCAGGGCATCCGTGACGACCACCCCCTCTATGAACGCGGCCGCCTGATCGACTTTCTCCCCTCCACACCGCAGGCACAGGCCTTCGGCAGCGGCCGGTCGGAGCTGGTGCCCGACCTGTCCGCCGCACCCGGCTGGCTCGCCCAGGAACCGGAGCGGACACACAGGGTCGTCGAGTACGGCATCCATTCACTCATAACGGTGCCCCTTCAGGCGCGGGGCGTCATCCTGGGCATGGTCAATTTCTGGCGCTCGGAAAAGCCCCAGCCGTTCGAGGAGGACGACCTGTCCCTGGCCGAAGAACTGGTCGCCAGGGCGGCGGTCAGCATCGACAACGCCCGCCGCTACACCCGTGAGCACGCCATGGCCGTGACTCTGCAGCGCAGCCTGCTCCCGCGGGCCCTGCCCGAGCAGAGCGCCCTCGAGGTCGCCCATCGTTATCTGCCCGCGCTCTCCGGGGTGAGTGGCGACTGGTTCGATGTGATCCCGCTCCCGGGCAGCCGGGTGGCGCTGGTCGTCGGAGATGTCGTCGGCCACGGCCTGCACGCAGCCGCCACGATGGGACGACTGCGCACCGCCGTGCACAACTTCTCCACACTCGACCTGCCGCCCGACGAGATCCTCGGCCACCTCGACGACCTGGTCGGGCGTATCGACCAGGAGGATGTGGAGACGACCGCCGGTGCGGTGATCACAGGAGCCACCTGCCTGTACGCGATCTACGATCCCGTATCCCGTCGCTGCACCATGGCACGGGCCGGGCATCCCCTGCCCGCGCTGGTCCAGCCCGACGGCAGCGTGTCGTTCCCCGATCTGCCGGCCGGGCCGCCCCTGGGTGTGGGCGGTATGCCGTTCGAGACCGCGGAACTGGAGCTGGCGGAGGGCACGCAGCTCGTCCTCTACACCGACGGGCTCATCGAGGACCGCACCCGGGACATCGACGTGGGGATGGAGCTGCTGCGTCAGGCGCTGGCGTCCCATCCCGACCGGCCGCCGGAGGAGAGCTGCCGGGCGGTGCTCGACGAGCTCCTGCCCAGCCGGCCGAAGGACGATGTGGCGCTGCTCATCGCTCGCACACGGGCGATCCCGCCCGACCGCGTCGCCGACTGGGACGTGCCGTTCGATCCCGCCGCTGTGGCTGGGATGCGCGCCGCCGTGACCGAGAAGCTCGACGACTGGGGTCTGTCCGAGCTTGCGTTCGCCATGGAGCTGGTGCTCAGTGAGCTGATCACCAACGCCATCCGCCACGGTTCCGCACCGGTCACGATACGACTGCTGCGCGACCGCACCCTGACCTGCGAGGTGGCCGACAGCAGCAGTACCTCGCCCCATCTGCGGTATGCCGCCGCATTGGACGAAGGAGGCCGCGGCCTGTTCCTCGTCGCGCAACTGGCCGAACGCTGGGGCACCCGCTACACCCCCCAGGGAAAGGTCATCTGGGCAGAGCTGGCACTGCCCCGACCCGACGGAAGTGCGGACGGCACGGCGTTCTTGAACATCCTCGACACGGAACTCTGACGGCCGGATCGCCAGGTCCCCGAGGGAGAATTGCGGCGCACATCCCACCCGTATGCGACGGTGCGCGATGGCTGTCTTCAACAGCGACGACATCGGCTGGGAACGATGGGCCGAGTTCCATACGGTCTTCGTGCACGTGACCGAGTTCGGTGACCTCGACCGAGCGGAGCACCTCGCTTCTCGGATCGGCAGCAAGGTGCCGGGGGACGCTGTCACCGGCTGGTGAACACGGCAGTGGGCAGATCGGACGTCGCCCGGATCTCCGCGCGGAAATCGTTCGCCGGGCGAGCCGTCCCTCTGCTTGGCTCGCCCCATGAGTGATCTCCACATCCGCTGCGCCGGCCTCATCGATATCGACCCCGTGTTGCGGTTCTGGCGCGAAGCCGCAGAAGGAACGAGCATCAGCGACGACCACGACGGGGTGGCGCGACTCATCTCAAGGGACCCCGGGGCCCTGCTTCTCGCAGAGCGCGACGGACTTCTCGCGGGAACCGTCATAGCCGGTTTCGATGGTTGGCGCTGCTCCGCCTACCGGCTGGCCGTACACCCGGACTGCCGCCGGCAAGGTATCGCCACCGCCTTGATGGAAGCAGCGGAACAGCGATTCGTCTCCCTGGGCGGGCGACGGGTGGACGCCATGGTCCTGGAAGCCAACGAACGGGCGCACCACACGTGGGCTGCGGGTGGCTACCACCGCGAGGATCACTGGCGGCGCTGGGTGAAGCCCCTCACTGACTGACGCGATCACCCGCGCGGGCGGACGACTTTGCCGATCCTTTACGATGGGTGAGTCTCCTGACCGATCCTTCCGAAAGGTGTGAGCGTCCGCCCATGGGCGAGCCTCCCAGTAGTCGGCACCGCCGACATCGAGCGATCCTCCTGCCGCTGCCCGATCATGGGACGGAGGTGAACCGATGACCGAAGTGCTTCTGCTGCTCGTGGCGGTATTCCTCTCGCTCGCCTGCGGCGCCTTCGTCGCGGCCGAGTTCTCTCTGACGACCGTCGAGCGCGGTCAGCTCGAACGGGCCGTGGAGCAGGGTGAGCGCGGCGCGGCGAGCGCCATGAAGGCCGTACGCAGCCTGACCTTCCAGCTCTCCGGCGCACAACTCGGCATCACCGTCACCAACCTGGTGGTCGGCATGCTCTCCGAACCGTCGATCGCGAAGCTGATCCGCGGTCCGGTGGAGGCCTTGGGCCTGTCCCCCGGCGTGGCGTCCTCCCTGGCCCTCGTCCTGGGAACCGCGCTGTCCACCGTGTTCCTGATGGTCGTCGGCGAACTCGTCCCGAAGAACTGGGCGATCTCCTCCCCGCTCGCCGTGGCGAAGGCCGTGGCGACCCCGCAGCGGGCCTTCACCGCCGTCTTCCGGCCGTTCATCAGCCACCTCAACAACACCGCGAACCGGATCGTGCGCCGCATCGGCCTGGAACCGGCCGAGGAGCTGGCCTCCGCCCGCAGCCCGCAGGAACTGGTGGCGCTGGCCCGGCACTCGGCGAAGGCGGGCGCGCTGGAGGCCGACACCGCGGAACTGTTCGTCCGCACCCTCAATCTGGCGGAGCTCACGGCGGAGAACGTCATGACCCCGCGGGTGCAGGTCACCGCACTCGAGGTGCAGGCGACCGCCGAGGACGTCGCGAACGCCACCCGTGCGACCGGGCTGTCCCGCTTCCCCGTCTACCGGGGCAACCTGGACACCGTCGTCGGCGTGGCACACATCAAGGACGTGCTGGCCATCCCGACCGAGCAGCGGCCCCGTACACGCGTCTCGGAGATGCTGCGCGAGCCCCTGCTCGTGCCGGAGACCCTCACCGTGGACCGGCTCCTGGACCGGCTGTCCGGCAAGCTCGCCATGGCCGTCGTCATCGACGAGTACGGCGGGACGGCCGGCGTCGTGACTCTGGAGGACATCGTCGAAGAGGTGGTCGGCGAGGTGCGCGACGAGCACGACCCGCACGAGACGCCGGACCTGGCACCGGCGGGTGAGGACGCCGACGGACGGACCCTGTGGTCGGCCGACGGCGCCGCCCGCCTCGATCAGCTGAAGAGGATCGGACTGCGGGTGCCGGACGGACCGTACGAGACACTCGCCGGACTTGTCGCCACCGAGGTCGGCCGCATCCCTGCCGTCGGTGATTCGATCGAGCTGGCCGGCTGGCGGCTCGATGTGGTGGACGCCTCCGGGCGCCGTGCCGCGCGAGCCCTGCTGCATGCGCCGCTGCCCGGCGACGACGAGCAGACGGAGGACGCACGATGACCGCCGTCCAGCTCTTCATCGGACTGATGACACTGGTCGTCAACGCCTTCTTCGTCGGCGCGGAGTTCGCGCTGATCTCCGTACGCCGCAGCCAGATAGAGCCGGAAGCCGAGAACGGGAACCGGCGGGCGCGAAGCGTCATCTGGGGCCTCGAACACGTATCGGCGCTGCTCGCGGCGGCACAGCTGGGCATCACCCTCTGCACGCTGGTCCTCGGCATCGTCGCCGAACCGGCCATCGCGCATCTGCTGGAACCCGTCTTCACCGCGGTGGGTGTGCCGCACGGACTGATCCATCCGATCTCGTTCGTGATCGCGCTGTCCGTGGCGACTTATCTGCACATGCTGCTCGGCGAGATGGTGCCGAAGAACATCGCTCTGGCCGAGCCCGTGCGGACCGCGCTGCTGCTCGGACCGCCGCTGGTGGCCCTCGCCAGGGCGCTGCGCCCGGTGATCTTCACCGTCAACGCCTTCGCCAACGCGCTGCTGAAGCTCCTGCGGGTCGAGACGAAGGACGAGGTGTCCGCCACTTTCTCGGACGACGAACTGGCCCGGCTGGTGAAGGACGCCGGGGACGCCGGGCTGGTCGACGACCGCGCGGCCGCGCGGCTGCATCACGCCCTTGAGCTGGGCCGTCGCCCGGTGCGGGATGTGGTGATGCCGGTGGAGCGGGTGGTGTACGCGAGGATCGGGACGACGCCGGAACAACTGGAACAGCTCTCGTACGAGACCGGTTTCTCGCGTTTCCCGGTGATGGACAGCGAGAAGCGGATCCTGGGCTACCTCCATGTGAAGGACGCCCTGGACGCCACACCGCGCAATGTGCCGTTCCCCGTGTCGGCGATGCGGCCGATCGCCCGGGTGCGGGCCGCCACACCGCTCGACGACGTGCTGACCGCGCTGCGGCGCAGCCGCACACATCTGGCGGCGGTTCTGGACGAGGACGATCGGCTCGCCGGAATGGTCACGATGGAGGACGTGCTGCGCGAACTGGTGGGCCGACCTCAGGCGCGCTGACCGGTGGGCGGGGGCTGCCGGCCGCCTTCGCCCAGGTGCTGCGGGGCCGGCTGCAGCGCCCGCAGGCCCGTCAGCTGCTTGACCGGATCGCCGGGACCGTCATCGCCTGGTTCGGGCTGCGGCCGGCCCTGAGCGACTGAGGACGCAATCGCCGACAGCGCACTGCAACGCCCGGCACCTGGCCGGCGCCTTCTGGAAGCGGCCGGATCCCACCGCGATACGATCGCATCGCCATGGAAATGAATGCCTCCTACACCAGTTTTGTCGCGGTCGGCGACTCGTTCACCGAGGGCATGTCGGACCTGCTGCCCGACGGCTCGTACCGGGGCTGGGCAGACGTCCTCGCCGGACGGCTCGCGGTCCGCACTCCGGGATTCCGGTACGCGAATCTCGCCGTACGGGGCAAGTTGATCGCCCAGATCGTCGACGAGCAGGTCGATGCGGCCGCCGCCATGCAGGCGGATGTCATCACGCTCGTCGGCGGTCTCAACGACACGCTGCGGCCCAAATGCGACATGGGCATGGTCCGCGGAAGGCTCGAAGAGGCCGTGGAGCGTCTCGCGCCCTCATGCAGGAAGCTTGTGCTCATGCGCAGCCCCGGCCGCAACGGCCCGGTGATGGAACGTTTCCGTCCTCGGATGGAGGAGTTGTTCTCCCTGGTCGACGAGTTGGCTTCCCGCCACGGAGCGTCGGTCGTCGATCTGTACGGAGCACCGGCCCTGGGCGATCCCCGTCTGTGGGACGTCGACCGGCTGCATCTGACGGCCGACGGCCACCGCCGGGTGGCGGAGGCGGTCTGGCAGACGCTCGGGCTGCCGCCGGAGAACGACTGGCGGATGCCGCTCCCGGCCGCCGTACCTCCGAAATGGGCGATACGACGCATCGACGACCTCCGTTTCGCCCGCCGGCACCTCATGCCGTGGATCGGCCGCCGTCTGACCGGCCGTTCGTCCGGAGACGGGCGGACGGGCACTCAGTACAGCGCCGAACTGGGGAGAGCGTTCTGGGTCACCCCCGAGGATGCCCACGCCCCCGGCCCGGTGGCGACGTGGCGCCAGGTGAATGTGACTCCGCTCTCGTAGCAACCCACAAACCGGACCGCGGCGCCGACCTGCAGAAACCGCCAGTAGAATCTGGACACGTGACTGCTGTGTCTGCGAAGCCTCGCATCCCCAATGTCCTGGCCGGCCGCTACGCCTCCACGGAGCTGGCCGTCCTCTGGTCCCCCGAGCAGAAGGTGAAGCTGGAACGCCAGCTGTGGCTGGCGGTGCTGCGCGCTCAGAAGGACCTCGGGATCGAGGTGCCGGACGCCGCCCTCACCGATTACGAACGTGTCGTCGACCAGGTCGACCTGGCCTCGATCGCCGAGCGCGAAAAGGTCACCCGTCACGACGTCAAGGCCCGCATCGAGGAGTTCAACGCCCTCGCCGGCCATGAGCAGGTCCACAAGGGCATGACCTCCCGTGACCTCACCGAGAACGTGGAACAGCTTCAGATCCGGCTCTCCCTGGAGCTGATGCGCGACCGCACGGTGGCAGTCCTTGCCCGGCTCGGCAAGCTGGCGGGCGAGTACCGCGAGCTGGTCATGGCCGGCCGCTCGCACAATGTCGCCGCGCAGGCGACCACGCTCGGCAAGCGCTTCGCGACCGCGGCGGACGAGCTGCTGGTGGCCTACGGGCGGCTTGAGGACCTGCTGGGCCGCTACCCGCTGCGGGGTATCAAGGGCCCTGTGGGCACGGCCCAGGACATGCTCGACCTGCTGGGCGGCGACGCCGGAAAGCTCGCCGAGCTGGAGCAGCGCATCGCCGGGCACCTCGGTTTCGCTCAAGCCTTCACATCGGTCGGCCAGGTCTACCCGCGCTCACTCGACTACGACGTGGTGACGGCACTGGTGCAGCTGGCCGCGGCGCCCTCGTCGGTCGCGAAGACGATCCGTCTGATGGCCGGGCACGAGCTGGTGACCGAGGGCTTCAAGCCGGGTCAGGTCGGCTCCTCCGCGATGCCGCACAAGATGAACACCCGCTCCTGCGAGCGCGTCAACGGCCTGATGGTCATCCTGCGCGGCTACGCGTCGATGACCGGCGAGCTGGCCGGCGACCAGTGGAACGAGGGCGATGTGTCCTGCTCCGTGGTCCGCCGTGTGGCGCTCCCCGACGCGTTCTTCGCATTCGACGGTCTCCTGGAGACCTTCCTGACAGTGCTCGACGAGTTCGGGGCGTTCCCGGCCGTCGTCGCCCGGGAGCTGGACCGCTACCTCCCGTTCCTCGCCACGACCAAGGTCCTGATGGGTGCGGTGCGCGCCGGTGTCGGCCGCGAGGTCGCCCACGAGGCGATCAAGGAGAACGCGGTCGCCTCGGCCCTGGCCATGCGCGAGCAGGGTGCCGAGCGCAACGAGCTGCTCGACAAGCTGGCCGCCGACGAGCGCATCCCGCTGGACCGCGCACAGCTGGACGCGCTGATGGCCGACAAGCTCTCCTTCACGGGAGCGGCGGGCGACCAGGTCACCGCGCTGATCTCCCGCATCGAGGAGATCACCAAGCAGCACCCCGAGGCCGCCGGATACACGCCGGGCTCCATCCTCTGACAGCCGCCACCACAGCCGGATGACACCCGAAGAGCTCCAGGCCGCCCGCGACCGCACCGTTCCCGATGTGGTCGCGGGCGGCCTGCATGTGCTGTTCTGCGGGATCAACCCGAGCCTGATGACAGGGGCAACGGGCCACCACTTCGCCCACCCCGGCAACCGCTTCTGGCCGGTACTGCACCGGTCCGGCTTCACCCCTCGGCAGCTGAAGCCGGCAGAACAGACCGAACTGCTGCGATATGGCCTGGGCATCACCAATGTGGTCGCCCGGGCCACCGCACGGGCGGACGAGCTGTCCACAGTGGAGTTCCGCGAGGGCGGACAGATCCTGGCAGCCAAGGTCGAGCAGCTGCGACCGCGGTGGCTGGCCGTCGTGGGGGTCACTGCGTACCGCACCGCCTTCGGTAGACGAACCGCCCGGATCGGTCCGCAGGACCACACGATCGGCGGCGCCCGCGTCTGGGCCCTGCCCAACCCCAGCGGCCTGAACGCCCACTGGACCGCTCAGACGATGGCAGAGGAGTACGGACGCCTCCGCGCCACTGTCGAATGCGACGGCGTCAGCACCACCGAAGGAGCCTGACGCCCCGGCGCCCGCACGGCGGCTTGACGCCGATGGCCGTCCGGTTGTGGTTCTGTCCGTGGCAGAGGGCCGGTGCCTGGCCCATCACGGTGAGCGGCGGCGGGGCCGTCGCGGAAGGTTGGTGACAGGGCCCGTCCGCAGGAGGCGGATACCCGGGCCGACACAGCGGACGGCTGCCCCATTCCGTCTCAGCGGGCAGCAGCCTGCTCTTGTCACGGTGGATCTATCTCCGTCACCACAACGCTCAGCTCGCAACCGGGGCCTTCCTCCTCCAGGTAGAGCCCCATGGCAACCCATCGGTCCTCGATCCGCCAGAGCTGGAGGTACTCGCAGCCCGCGACCGTCTCGGCCCACGCCTCCGGAATCTCCTCACCGGCCATCATCCGCTCCTGCGCACTCCACAGGCTGATCGTCTGCGGCTCGCCCCAGCGGCCGACGAGCAGCGTCAGCAGCGCGTCATGCTCTGCGAGGCACTGGGCCCGGTGCTCCAGTCGCCCGGCCTCGTCGTCGTCCCAGTGGTCGATGTCCGCGTGCAAGGACGCTGCGTGATAGCCGGGCCCGCTGACTCCCGAGCCTGACCGGATGCGCTCCGCGGGGAAGTCCCGGGTGCGCATCCCGTCGATGAGGCGGAGGTGATGTGCGGTGGTCATGGCGCCAGTAAACCGCCCAGCACTGACAAGCCGCTCCGTGTCATGAGCTTTGAGGGGCTTTCAGCCGTCTTGCTCCATCTTTGAGAACGTGGCAGCGGGCTGTGCGTCCCTTCGCCGGATCGCGCACCATCCTGCCGGCAGTGCGGCCGCTGCCACCGCGGGACCGCTCCACCGTCCGAGACTGCCTTCGGGGTTCTGCTCGAGCACCAACTGTCCTGCCCGGTCGGGCAGATCACTGATTCCATGGGCACGCCGGGCGGTGGGAGCGGGCTGCGGGGCATCCGCGAGCGGGCCGCGCTGCTGGGCGGAAAGGCCAAGACCGGTCCGTACGACGGCGAATGGAGGGTGCACGCAAGTCTTCCGTTGAACGGCCTGGGCCGACCCGAGGCCGGTCACCGTTCTTCTGGTCGATGACGAACCCCTCGTACGGGCGGGGCTGCGCGCGGTTCTTGAGGCTCAGCCCGATATCGAGGTGGTGGCGACGCGGGTGACGGCGCCGCAGTGATCCCGTTGCCGCATCAGCTGCGCCCCGGTGTGGTGGCCATGGACGTCAGGATGCCGCTGACGGATGGCATCGAGGCGACGCGGGTGGTGCTGCGGACCGAGCCGCACCCCCCGAAGATCCTGGTGGTCCCCACATTCGAGAACGACGAGTACGTGTACGAGGCGCTGCGCGCCGGAGCGGACGGTTCGCTCCTCAAGCGCGCCCGGCCCGCCGAGATCGTGCATGCGGTGCGGCTGGTCGCGGAGGGCGAGTCATCGCTGTTCCCGGCGGCGGTCCGGCAACTCGCCGTCGAGTACGGCACGGGCAAGGCGCGGGCGGCCATGGACCGGGCATCGCTGACCGGGCGTGAGGCTGCGGTCCTCCGGCTCATGGCCCGTGGCCCGTGGCCTGTGGAACGCGGAGATCGCCGCCAGGCTCGTGGTCGGTGTCGAGACGGTGCAGACCCATGTCAGCGCCGCACTGGCCAAGTTGGGTGCCAGGGACCGTACCCGAGCGGTGATCGCAGCGTACGAGTCCGGGTTCGTCGCTCCGAGCCGAAGGCCACCGGCCCCGGACAGCCGTTCGGGCCCGCGGTCG
The DNA here is from genome assembly GCF_042882185.1 of Streptomyces sp. NPDC058239. Taxonomy (NCBI): domain Bacteria; kingdom Bacillati; phylum Actinomycetota; class Actinomycetes; order Kitasatosporales; family Streptomycetaceae; genus Streptomyces; species Streptomyces sp. NPDC058239. The sequence continues at coordinate 98,586 of NZ_JBHVWS010000020.1, read as the reverse complement.
CCCCGCACCCGGACAGCGAGTACCATCCGCCTGACATGCGCACGAGCTGGGAGGACACACCGTGGGCCGGCTGACCGGTGGGGACCCGTCGCTGCTGCGACGGATCAATTCCGCGGTGGTACTGCACGCCCTCCGGGGTGCCGGCTCCCCCACCCTCACGGACCTGACCCGGATCACAGGTCTGTCCCGGCCGACGGTCGAGGGCGTCATGGAGGGGCTCTTCGAGGCCGGACTGGTCGTGGAGTCGTTGCCCGACGGGGGTGAGACCCGACGTCAGGGGCGACCGGCCCGCCGGTTCCGGTTCCGCGCCGAGGCCGGGCATCTGCTCGGCATCGAGATCGGCCCGCACCGGATCTCCGCACTGCTGTCGGGGCTGGACGGCCGGATCATCGGGGCGGGCTCCCGCGAGGTGTCGGAAACGGCCTGCGCCGACGACCGGCTCGACAAGGTCAGGGCAGTGGTCGCCGATGTCCTGCGGCGGACGGGCGTGGCCCGGAGCAGTCTGCGTGCGGTCGGGGTCGGCAGCCCGGGCATCGTGGAGGCCGACGGGACCGTACGGCTGGGCACCGCGCTGCCGGACTGGACCGGTCTGGCGCTGGGTGAGCGGCTGAGGCGCTCCTTCCGCTGCCCCGTCCTCGTGGAGAACGATGCCAATGCCGCGGCGGTCGCGGAGCACTGGAAGGGTGCAGCCACCGAGTCCGACGACATCGTGTTCGTCCTGGCAGGGCTGAGCCCGGGCGCCGGTTCGCTGATCGGTGGGCGGCTGCACCGCGGTTTCGGAGGTGCGGCGGGGGAGATCGGCGCGCTGCATCTCCTCGGCCGGGAGGCGACGCCGGAGAAGCTTCTGTCGACGACGGACACGCCTTTGGACCCGTTGGACGAGCCTGCGGTCGCCGCCGTGTTCGCAAAGGCACGGCATGGCGAGGTCCGGGCGCAGGCGGCGGTCGAGCGGTTCATTCAGCGCCTGGTGCATGACGTCGCGGCTCTGGTGCTGGCGCTGGACCCCGAGCTTGTGGTGATCGGCGGCTGGGCCGCGGGGCTGGACGGTGTGCTGGATCCGCTCCGCCGTGAGCTGTCCCGCTACTGCCTTCGGCCACCGCGGGTCACGCTGTCGCTGCTCGGAGAGGCGGCGGTGGCCACGGGGGCTCTGCGGCTGGCCCTCGACCATGTCGAGGAGCAGCTCTTCGCGGTGGAGGCAACGGTGACGGCCCGCCGCTGAGTGCGACGGGCCGTACACGGGCATGGCGGACCGGCGGAGCCGGTCGTGCTCAGGAGGCCTGGCGCTCCTGGCCGTGATGGCTGATCTCGAGGCCGCCCGAGTCACCGAAGGTGAGCCGGCAGGTGTCGGCCCGGTAGGTGGCCACGGAGAGCGCCGCGGCGGCGCCCGCCACGAGATATCGGGTGGTGACGACGAGAACAGGGGCGCCGGGAAGCCGGTCGAGCTCCTTGGCGTCGTCCACGCGCGCCGATCCGAGCTCCACCGAACGGTCCTGGCCGTCGAGGCCGAGACGGTGCAGCTCGCGCAGGACGCTGCGGGCCCGGGCGGGACCGGACGGGGCGTCGATCGCGGAGAGTTCGGGCACGGACGACGACGGGACGTACAGCAGTTCCGCCGCGACCGCCTGACCGTGGGTTGCCCGGATCCGGCGGACGATGTGCACCGGCTCGTCGCCGTCCACGTCGAGCATGGCCACCACGGATGCCGGTGCGACCGCCGTCGTGCAGTCCACGGGCTGCCATGCCTCGCCGACACCGCCGTCGGACCAGTCCCGCTGCGCCGTGGAGACGGCGACCCCGACGCGCGGCGGGGCGACGGTGGTCCCGACGCCGCGGCGGCGCTGCAGCCTGCCTTCGAGTTCGAGCTGTTCCAGAGCCTGCCGGAGCGTGGCTCGGGCGACTCCGAACCGGGCGGCGAGCTCGCGCTCGTTGGGCAGGATCTCGCCCACCGCAAAGTCCGAGTCGAGTGCCTCACTGAGCACGGTCTTGAGGTGCCAGTACTTCGGCTCCTGCACCGTTTCCAGCTGCGTGGTCCCCACCCTGTCCTCCGCAATCGCCCAGCGGCTTTTCCGCGACGTTATTTATTAAAGGTTCCTGTCTTAACGTTGAGACCATAGGACGGCACGCACCCTTGGTCAAGACCAATCCTCCTTCGGTCACGCAGCGAAACGGCCCTCTGCCGCAGAGCGTTCACAGGACGTTCGTGGTGCCGTGAGGCGCCCGCAGCACAAGGCCCCACGGCCGGGCAGACCGTGGGGCTCAGGGCGGGGACAGCAGAGGGATCCCCGGGCTGGGCAAACCGGAGGCGCTTGCGACGATCGGGAGCGCGACCAGCGGCCGGGAGGTCCGGCTACACTCCGGCGAGGTTGGTGAGTTTGTCAGGATTACGCACGATATATACGCACTGAATGAGCCCGTCCCTGACGTCCACCTGGAAGACGGAGTCGGGCTTTCCTCCTTCGAGGACCAGCAGGCCCGGCGCGCCGTTGAGCTCCAGGAACCGCACATCGAGTTCCTGGGCCTGGCCGTGGGCCACGGCGACGAGGAAGCGGCCGACCTTGTCGGCGCTCTCGATGACCCGCAGCGGCGCCTTGGACTTTCCGCCGCTGTCGCCGACGAGGCGCACATCGGGTGCGAGCAGGACCAGAAGCTCCTCGATGTCACCGCCCGCCGCCGCGGCGAGGAACCGCTCCGTGAGGTCACGGCGCTGGGCCGGGTCGACGTCGTAGCGCGGTTTGCGCTTCTCGACATGGCGCCGCGCACGCCCCGCGAGCTGCCGAACCGCGGCCTCGGTCCGGTCCAGGGTGGCGGCGATCTCGGCGTACGGGAAGCCGAACGCCTCGCGCAGGACGAAGACAGCCCGCTCCAGCGGCGACAGCGATTCGAGGACGACAAGCACGGCGACCGATACGGAGTCGGCGAGAACTGCCTGTTCCGCGGTGTCGGGCACGGCCGGCCCGAAGTCGGTGACGAGGGGCTCCGGCAGCCACGGCCCGACGTACGCCTCGCGCCGCGACTGCACCTGCCGCAACCGGTCGACGGCGAGACGGGTGGTGATCCTTACGAGAAAGGCGCGCGGCTCCCGTACATCCTCACGCGATGCGGACGACCAGCGCAGCCATGCCTCCTGCACCACATCCTCGGCATCGGCGATCCTGCCCAGCATTCGGTAGGCAACCCCGGTGAGCACGGGGCGGTGGTCCTCGAAGACGTCGTTCGCGGTGTCGGCTGTCACCCCTCCATCCCAGCCGAGACTCCACAGACTGTCCAGCACGAAGCGCCCGGCCTCTTGAACTGCAAGCTACCGAGCGGTAATTGTTGTTGACGAGACGTCTAAGTCACCTCAGGCATGGCCCGTTCATGCCGGATCACCCCAGGAGCACCAGCATGGCCACCACGGTCTCGTTCGGCGTCGACTCACCTCAAGGGCCTCGGGCCGTGTCCATCGCGTATGAACGGACCGGTTCCGGGGAGCCGTTGCTCCTGCTCCACGGCATCGGTCATCACCGTCAGGCCTGGGATCCGGTGCTGCCCGTCCTGGCCGTGGAACGGGATGTGATAGCCGTGGACCTTCCCGGTTTCGGTGCCTCCTCGGCGCTGCCCGACGGTGTTCCGTACGGCCTGGCGAACATGGTCCCGGTGCTCGGAGCGTTCTGCGAGGAGCTCGGCCTGGACCGGCCGCATGTGGCAGGCAATTCGCTGGGCGGTCTGCTGGCGCTGGGGCTGGGCCGCGAGAAGCTCGTGCGGTCGGTGACGGCGCTGTCGCCCGCCGGTTTCTGGACGGAGAGCGAGCGGCGCTATGCCTTCGGTACGCTGCGGGCAATGCGACGGGGCGCGCTGTCGATGCCCATGCCGCTGATCGAACGGCTCTCACGCAGTACGGCCGGACGTGCGGCGCTGACCAGCACCATCTACGCCCGGCCCGGCCGCCGTTCACCCGGCGCCGTCGTCGCGGAGACCATCGCCCTGCGCGAGGCGACCGGTTTCCGCCAGACGCTTGCCGTCGGGCGGAGTGTCACGTTCACCGACGACGTGCCGGGGCTGCCCGTGACCGTCGCCTGGGGCAGCCGCGACCGGCTGCTGCTGCGTCGCCAGGGAATCAGGGCCAAGCACACCATTCCCGGTGCCCGGCTGGTGCGGCTGCCCGGTTGCGGGCATGTTCCGATGAACGATGATCCGGCGCTCGTCGCGCGCGTCATTCTCGACACCAGCCGCTGAGTCGGCACCCCGCGCCGCGCCACTGCGAGGCAGGACGCCCGAGCCGAGCACCACACCCAGCCCGACCAGAAGGCTGCCGCCGGCCTGCGGGATCCCGTACGAACCGGTGCCGACGAGCGGTGCGGTGAGCGCGGCGGAGACCGGGATCAGGCCGGAGAAAAGTGTGGCGCGTTCGGCGCCGATGCGCTGCATGCCCATGTACCAGCAGACGAAACCGACAACGGTGACCACGGCTGCCTGCCAGAGCAGCGCCACGGCCTCGCCAGGTGTGGGGATCCGCAGAACGGCCCCGCCGTCGATCAGCACACCGAGCAGCATGGACTCCGCGGCGGCGATGCCGCAGACCGTGGCGGACAGCAGTTTCGGTCCCAGCGGGCGCAGCACCGGTACCGCGAGGACGGCGAAGCCGACCTCGCCCGCCAGCGCGCCGACCGAGCAGAGGATTCCCTCCGTATCCGTACGGCCCCACCCCTGAACGGTGAAGGCCCCGGCGGCAACGAGCGCGGCCGCGTACAGGACCGCGCGCATCGGGCGCCGGCCGTCCAGCAGCGGTACGAGGACGGCGACGAGGATCGGGGCGCAGCCGACGAACACCCCTGGAACGGCGGGTTCCGCGGATCGTTCCGCTGCGAGTACGGCCAGGTTGAAGCCGACCATTCCGACGGCTGCCAGCAGCGCGAGCCGTACCCACTCGCACAGGGTGAGCGTGCGAAGCGTGACAATCGGCCAGGGCTGCCCGTCGCGAGCCAGCAGCGGCAGGAACAGCAGCGCGGCAAGGCCGTAGCGCAGTGTCTGGCCGCCCGCGTACGGGTAGTCGCCGAGCACGCTGTTGGCGGTGAAGGAAGCGCCCACAAGGATGCAGGCGAAGGCCGCGAGAAGCGCCCCGCGCAGGGAAATGGCGTTCATGGAGTCGACGCTAGGCAGCCGGACGGTCCGGTTTAAGGTCCACTTGCATGATGTCTTCGGGGACCAATTCACCATCGGACCGCGTGGAGCCCGGGGAGTTCGTGTCCGCTGCCTGGGAGTTGTTGCTTCCGGCTGCCGCGGCCCCGGCCCGTCGACGCGGCCGCGCACTCCAGTCGGCACTGCGCGAGGCCGTGCGCTCCGGCCGTCTTGTTCCGGGTACGCGGCTGCCGTCCAGCCGTGCGCTCGCCGCCGATCTGCGGGTGTCGCGGGGGCTGGTCACAGAGGCGTACGAGCAGCTCACGGCGGAGGGGTATCTGACCAGCGGACGGGGTGCGGGCACGTGGGTGAGCGGCGCGGTCCGGGCCGCCACGCCGGGGGCGCGCGATCTCGCTCCGCGCGCCCCGGGTGCTCGTGCGGACTTCCGGCCCGGCACTCCCGATCTGTCACTGTTTCCGCGCAGCGCCTGGGCCGCCACGTACCGCTCGGTGCTCGGCCGGCTGCCGCACAGCGCACTCGGCTACCCCGATCCGCGTGGGCTGCCCGAACTGCGAGAGGCCCTGGCCGCACTGCTTGCCAGGCGCCGTGGAGTGGTCGCCGATCCGGAGCGCCTGGTGGTGTGCTCCGGCGTGGCGCAGGCGACGACTCTGCTCGGGTTTGTGCTGCACGGGCGGGGGATACGTACCGTCGGCGTCGAGGATCCCGGAAGCCCCGAGCACGCAGCGCTGTTCGCATCTGCGGGAATCGCCACCGCCGGGCTGCCGCTCGACGACGAAGGGCTGGCTGCCGAGCCCCTCGTACGCTCGGGCGTGCGCGCCGTCGTGACCACTCCGGCGCACCAGTTCCCCACCGGAATCGCATACTCCGCCGCCTGCCGCAGCAGGCTTCTGGACTGGGCACGCTCCACGGGTGGGCTGATAGTGGAGGACGACTACGACGGTGACTTCCGTTATGACCGTGCGCCCGTCGGCGCGCTGCAGGGTCTCGACCCCGAACATGTCGCGTACACCGGTTCGGTGAGCAAGTCGCTGGCCCCCGGACTGCGGCTGGGCTGGCTGCTCGCACCGGCGGAGATGACCGACGAGATCGTCGCCCGCAAACGCACGATGGATCTGGGTAATCCGACCGTCGACCAGGCAGTCCTTGCCGACTTCATCAGCCGGGGCGGCTACGACCGGCAGTTGCGCCGCTGCCAGCGCGCCTACCGTGAGCGTCGCGACGCGCTGTCCGCGGCGCTGGCGGAGCACTTCCCGGGTACCGAGGTGAGCGGAATCGCCGCCGGTCTGCACATCATCGCCCGACTGCCAAAACGGTACGGCCCCGAGCCGGTGTTCATGGCGCGCGCGGCCGGTGCCGGAGTGGCCCTGCGGCCACTGGGCGACTTCGGCACCGTGCCCTCCACGGACCGGACAGTGAGCCTGGTTCTCGGCTACGCACATCTGGCTCCCCAGGACATCGCGCAGGGTGTGCGGTTGCTGGCCGCGGCGCAGCGGTACGCGAAAGGACCGGACATCGGTGAGGGCCGGGGCCGGGAGTTCATCTGAGGTTGGTGTGCGCGCCGCCGACGGGCACGAGGGTGGGGTCGGTCGACCGGCCACCCGTTCGTCCGCTGACCACTGCCCCGGAGGCGCCTCGATGTCGTACCGTCCGCGTATTCCGTCCCTCGACCGCCGCGGTGTGCTGCGCGGTTCGCTCGTCGCGTCGGCGGCGCTCACGCTCCCCGTGGTGGGCGCCGCGGCCCCCGCCTTCGCACTGTCCGGCAGGCCGCGCGCGGCATGGGGCGTGCAGGTGGGCGATGTCACCGCGTCGTCCGCGCTGGTCTGGGTCCGGTCGGACCGTCCGGCCAGGATGGTCGTGGAGACATCGGCGACGGAGTCCTTCCGGCGGGCCCGCACCTGGCACGGTCCGCTGGTCGGTTCCGACACGGACTTCACCGGGACGACACCGCTGTACGGGCTGCCACCGGGTGAGCAGGTGCACTACCGGGTGACGCTCGCCGACCCCGAAGACCCCCGCCGCACCGGCGAACCGGTGTACGGAACCTTCCGGACCGCGCCCGCCCGGCGCCGGGACGGGGTGCGCTTCCTGTGGTCCGGCGACATCGCGGGCCAGGGCTGGGGCATCAACCCGGACATCGGCGGCTACGTGGTGTACGACGAAATGCGCCGCCTCGACCCGGACTTCTTTCTCTGCAGCGGCGACAACATCTACGCGGATGGGGTGATCGAGCCGAGCGTGCCCCTGCCCGACGGGCGTGTCTGGCGCAATGTCACCACGGAGGAGAAGGCGAAGGTCGCCGAGACCCTTGCCGAGTACCGCGGGAACTTCCGCTACAACCTGCTCGATCGCAACCTCCGCGAGTTCAACGCGCAGGTGCCTTCGATCGTTCAGTGGGACGACCACGAGGTACGCAACAACTGGTATCCCGGGCAGATCCTCGACGACTCCCGCTACACCGAGAAGAACGTCGATGTGCTGGCGGATCGTTCGATGCGGGCGTTCCGCGAGTACTTCCCGGTGTCCACTCTGCATGCCTCGAAGGGCGAGGGCCGGATGCACCGCGTGGTGCGGCACGGTCCGCTGCTCGATGTCTTCGTCCTCGACATGCGGTCCTTCCGCAACGCCAACTCCCCCGGCCGGCAGCCCGACGACACCACCGGCATCCTCGGCGCCGAGCAGCTCAGCTGGCTCAAGCACGAGCTGTCGCGGTCCCGTGCGGTGTGGAAGGTGATTGCCGCGGACATGCCGCTGGGACTGGTGGTCACCGACGGTGCGACGGACTTCGAAGCGGTCGCACAGGGCGATCCCGGAACCCCGCTCGGCCGTGAGCTCCAGATCGCGGAACTGCTCCGGTACATCAAGCACCGGCGGATCACCGGCACGGTCTGGCTGACGGCCGATGTGCACTACACATCGGCGCAGCACTACGAGCCCGAGCGCGCAGCGTTCAAGGACTTCGCACCGTTCTGGGAGTTCGTCTCCGGGCCGCTGGCGGCCGGTCAGTTCCCGGCCAACGCACTCGACGCGACGTTCGGTCCCGACCAGGTCTTCGTGCGGGCGCCCGAGCGCGCGAACGTGTCGCCGATGGAGTCTCCGCAGTTCTTCGGCGAGGTCGATATCGACGGCGGCAGCGGCGAGTTGACTGTGCGGCTGCGGGCGCAGGGCGGTTCTGTGCTGTTCAGCAAGGTGCTGCAGCCGGGGCGCGTCGGACAGTGAACCGGCAAGCTGACAGTCGGCCCCGGTGAGTGGTCGGGACCGACTGTCAGTGGTGGGTTCTACGGTTCTTGCATGACCCGATCCGTTCAGGCATTGGCCTACTCACGCCCGTCCGCCCTGGAGTCCTCGCAGGCCGGACAGCTCCTCGGCCTGGAGACCGCCGGTGGTCACACGCCGCGGGGCATCGAGCCCCACCCCCGGTTCTTCTCCGGTTTCCTCACCTCGCCGAGGATCGCTGCCCGCGGCCTGCTGGCCGTGGCGGACGTGGCATCCGCACGCTACTACCAGCGCACCCTGCCCTCGTCGCTCGACCCGGTGGTGACGGGCAACGGCGACCGGCTGCGCTTCGAGTCGTTCTCCGGCTGTTGCGGGGTGTATGCGCGCCTCGATGTGCTGCGGGACGGTCTGGACGGTGCGCAGACGGGTCACGGTACGACGAATGTGGATGTGAACAATCCGCTGCGGGAGGCTCTTTCCCGGATAGCGGGCGACGATCCGCTGCACATGCGGGTGGGCCCGGACGAGTTGGCCGTCACCACCATGGACGGTCCGGTCGTGGAGAAGAAGGTGCCCCTGCCCGACCGGTGGTTGCGCGGTTTCGCCGAGGCGCAGGTGGTGTCGGCCGGTTTCGATCTGAGGGCCGAGCTGTCGGCCGCGGAGGCTGTGCGGTTCCTGCGTTCGCTGCCTCGTTCGTCGGGGAATGCCTCGCGGGGCGCGCAGTGGGTGGTTCCCGCCGGGAAGACGTTGCGGCCGACGACACGGCCGGTGGCGGGGGCGGTGTGTCTGCCGGGCCCGGAGCGACTGACGGCACTGCAGCGGGTGTTGCGTCATGCGACATCACTGCGGGTGTACGGACCGGTGGCCGACGGAGCGGCGACCGCGAGCGCCTGGGAGGTGGTGCTGCCGGGCATGCGGCTCACCCTGACGCTGTCGCCCGATGCCTCGCGCGGGTTCTCCGGTGAGGGCGGGGTGCTCGATGCGCTGGCCACCGACGATGCCGCGGCCGACGCCGAGCTGGTCTCCGTGCTCCTGGCCTGGGAGCCGCGGATCGAACCCGCCGACCTCGCGGAGCAGTCGGGACTGACGGTGGAGCGGGTACGTGCCGCGCTCACCCGGCTGGGAACAGCGGGCCGGGTCGGCTACGACCTCGCCGACGCGGCCTACTTCCACCGCGAGCTGCCGTACGACGCCGACCGGGCCGAGCGGCACAATCCGCGGCTGGTGGCGGCCCGGCAGCTGGCCGGATCGGGCGCCGTCGTACTCGACGGGGACGTGGCGGCCGTGTCCTCGGGAGAGCGCCGCTACCAGGTGAGGGAGGGGGACGGGGTGCTGAGCTGTACGTGCCAGTGGTGGGCGGACTACCGCGGGCGGCGGGGCCCGTGCAAGCACGCGCTGGCCGTCCGGATGGTCCGTCGCGGTGCACCTGTCGCCGGAGGCGTGCGATGAAGGAGTTGCTCACCGCGGTACGGGAAGGACGCAAGCAAGACGTGCCGGCGCTGCTGGCCCGACTGGACAATGCCGAACGCAGGTCGGCGCTGGCGGAGTTGAAGGAGCTCCGCAAGGAGGCGCGGAGCTGGCACTGGCGCGAACAGGACAAGATCCGGAAGGCCCTGCTGGTGGCCGGGGCGGGCTGTCACACCGGCGCCGCGGGCTGCGCCACCTGGATCGGCGGCCGGGATCTGCTGGGCTGGGCACGGTCCCCGTACCCGCTGGTTCTCGAAGTCCTGGCGGACCGTGACCCCGCCTGGCTCGGTGACGTCGCGCATCGGCTGGCGGGGCGGGCCGCAACTGCGGAGACCGCATACGAGCTCATCTCCGGGCTGGTGAAGATCGCTCGATGCCCGGTGCCCACCACTGATGGCTTCGTGCAGGGCTGGGCCGAGACTGTATCGACCGCACCGTGGCGGCGGCAGAGGACGCAACCGCTGCGCGACATCCTCCGTGCCGACCCGCATCTGAGCGTCATGGTGCCGCGGCTTTTCGAGATGGCGGAACTGCCGCCACAGGTGACCTGGATCGACGAACCCGACAACCCTTGCCACTGGCCCGAAGCGCTGGCCGTCCTCGCGGACGAGGGCCATCTGGAGCGCTCGGTGCTCGTCAACAGTTGCGTGAGCCGGCTGCTGCGCGGCGGAAGGCCCGGAGATCTCCGGTTCTTCCTGGCCGTGTTGCGCCGGCTCGCGCTGACCGGGCAGGAAGAGGCCGAGCGGGTCGCCGACTGGATCGGAATGGCCGCGGACGGGATCTCCACCGTGGCCGGCCATGCCCAGGATGTGCTCGGCCGTCTGGACGAGCGCGGAGAACTGCCCGTGCGGGCCCTGGCGGATGTGTCGGGTTCGATGCTGTTCCGCACCGAGAAGAAGCTGGTCCGGGCCCAGCTCGTGCTGATCGGCAAGGCACTGCGTCGCGATCCGTCGACGGCCCGCGAACTGCTGCCCGTCGTCACGGAAGCGTTCGGGCACGAGGACATCGCCATCCAGGAGCGGGCGCTCAAACTCGTGGCACGGTACTTGCCCGCCGCCGGTGACCCGGTTCGGGAAGAACTCGCCCTGTCCGCCTCGCTGTTGGGACCGGCTCACCGCACGGCTGCGGCCGAGGTGTTCGGCGGCCTGCTGGACGACCGGTCGGCGGCGGAGCCGTACGAGGAGTTGCTGCCACCCGCTCCGGCCCTGCAACGTCTCGAACCGGCACCGGCGACGCTGCCCGAGCTCGTCGAGGAGGTGGTGGTCCTGGCGAGATCCGCATCGTGGGATGTCACCGCCTTCGAGCGGGCGCTGGACGGGCTGGTCCGCCAAGCCCACACCGATCGGTCGGCGCTGGCCGACGCGCTGCGTGATGCGCTGGCGGGTCAGTGGTGGCTCGACGACGAACCGTTGCCGGAGGTCGAGCGGCGGCTCCGCTCAAAGGCGGGTATCGAGCTCGTCGTGGCCGTACTGCTCGGACGGGTGTCGGTACAGGCCGTGCATGACGGACGCGCCGCCTGGACCGGCACCGGGACCTGCGTCCATGCCGCGCTCAAAGGGGTGATGAAGGCCCGGCTGTGGGAGGCCGCCGACGCCGTGCTGAGCGGCAGCGCGCCGTTCCTGCTGGCCTTTCCGACGTGGCACACCGGCTCCCTCGACCCTGCTGTGCTGGTCGAGCGGCTGCGTACGTATCAGCAGCTCGGAATCCGGCCCCAAGACGCGGATTTCGCCCAGGCCCTGCTGCGCGTGCGGCGCACCGGTCAGCACGAGGCCGCGGCGGCGGCCGCCCTGCTCGGCACCCCGGAGGGTGACCGGCTGGCCGCCTGGCTGCAGGCCGACGAGCCGCTCGCGCCTGTGTTCCGGTTCGATCTGGAGAAGCAGAAGTCCTTGGCCCATGGTTGGGAGATGCGGCAGCCGACGGACTGGACGCGGCGCGTCCTGATGGCCAGCAATGAACGCCCCGTCATCCAGCGGGAGTTCCCTCGCTCCTTCCACTGGCTGGGCCATCCGCATACCCCGCGCCATCGCATCTGCTACCACTGGGGCGACCACCCGGGGTCCTGGCTCGCCACGCTGCCCGAGGACGGAGAGACACTGGCCGCGTGGCTGCTGCCGACCGTCGCGACTTGTGCGACCGATGAACTGAGGGGCGCTGCCCAGCCGCTCACCGCACTCGTCGAACTCGGCGGGCCCGCCTCCGAAGCCACACATCTCGCCGTGGCATACGGGCTGGGAGCCCGGCACCCGGAGGACCGGCTGTCGGCGGTGGACGCCCTGCTGATACTCGCTGCCCAGCACCGGCTGGACGCCGCGTTGCTCGGCAAGGAGCTGGCGATCCTCCTCGACCACAGCCTGGTGAAGCCCACTCGTCTCGCGGATTCCGCCCGTACCGCGGCCGCCACCGGGGCATACCGGACGGTGCTCTCCGTCCTGGCCATCGTTCTGCCGGGGCTGCTGGCGCACAAGAAGGGACCTCGCGGGCTGAGCGACCTGCTCTCCGTGGCCGCCGAGTGCGTGGAGCACTGTGGTGCGACAGGTACCGAACCGATAGCCGGGCTCGCCGAAACTGCGGCGCGCGGCGGATCCTCGCAGCTGGTACGTCAAGCAGCGCGCCTGAAGGCGACCTGGGAACACGGTTCGGTACTGACATGACCGCCCAGGACATCCTGGCGTAACCCGCAGCGACCTGTCCGGGCCGATGGGTTCTGCCCGGGCCGGGCAGAACCCGTCCGGCGCGACGGCCCCTGCCCGGGCCCGACGCCCGGGTGTCCGGGGCCCGGACGGGAACTGCCGTGCAGCCTCCTCCGGCCCCGGACCCGCGGGAGGCTGCTGTACTGCCGCGAACCACAATCGATCAAGACATTAATCCGCCAAAACAGACGATAGGGGACTAGATCCACACTTAACCCATCAGTCACAGAGCGTTCGTGATCAGGCAACACCGCTCAGTCACAGTGAAGGCATGACTGATGTGACATCCGCCAAGACTGCCCGCCGCTCCCACCACTGGCGGCGGGACGTGACCGAACTGGCCGCACTGTTCACCGCGGTCGCGGTGGCCGACGCGATCGCCAACCTGATCGGGCACCAGCCGGACGGACCGTATCTCCTGATCGCCTCGGCCGTGGCCCTGGCCGTGACAGCCGCGTTCCACACCTGGTGGGCACGTCGCCACAGCCACGCCCCGCCACCGACCCGCACCGACCTCGTCCCCGACAGCGGCAGCGTGTCGCACCGCACGGACGCCGCCGCGACCGCGCTCGTGACCACGCCCACCGCCGCAGGCCCGGCCCTTTCCCCCGAGGACACGGTGCTGTGGCGGATGCGTACCACCGTTCGGGACATCCCGGGCAGTCTGGCCGCGCTGTGCGTCGCGCTCGCCCGGCACCGGGTCGACATTCTCACCCTGCAGACGCACCCGCTGGCGGATGGCACGGTCGACGAGTTCCTGCTGCGCGCCCCCGCTCCGCTCCAGGCCCAGCAGCTGAGCCGGGCGATCTCTGCCGCGGGGGGCGGCTCCACCTGGATCGAGCGGGCCGACGCGCACGATCTGGTGGACGCCCCGACGCGCATCCTGGGCCTCGCCACACGCACGGCCCTGGACGCCGCCGAACTCCCCCTCGCCCTGCGTCAGCTGCTCGGCCGCTGCACGATCCATTCACTGCCCGCCGTCTCGCTCACCGGCCGCGCAACCGGTGAGACCGCACCCGTCGAGGGCGTACTGGAGGAGACGGTGATGCGGTTGCGCGACCCCTCCGGAGGTGCCATCACCATCGAACGGCCCTACCTTCCGTTCACCCCGACCGAGTTCGCCCGGGCCCGCGCCCTGGTAGAGCTCGACGCCCGGCTCGGCCCCCGTGTGCCGCGCAGCGAGCAGGTACTCACCCTTCCCGAGGGCAACGAGATCACCGTGCGCCGCGCGGACCGCAGCGACCTCGAAGAGGCCCGTGCCATGCACAACCGCTGCTCCGAGCAGACGCTGCGGCTGCGGTACCACGGCCCGGTCCGTGACGCCGACCGCTACCTGGACCACCTGCTGAGCCCTCGCTTCGGCCGTACCCTGGCCGTGCAGACGGCCTCGGGCCGGCTGGTCGCCCTCGGCCACCTCCTCTGGGACGGCGACGAGACCGAGGTCGCCCTCCTCGTCGAGGACGAATGGCAGCGCCGCGGCATCGGCTCCGAGCTCCTCGGCCGACTGGTGACGCTCGCCATCGAAGCAGGCTGCGAGAGTGTCTACGCCGTCACCCAGGCGTCCAACACCGGCATGGTCGCGGCCATGCGTGCGCTGTCCCTGCCGCTGGACTATCAGATCGAGGAGGGCACGTTGGTCATCACCGCACGGCTGGACGCGACTCCGGTTCGTTCGCTGCCGCCGTACGAACAGGCCGGCCGCTGACCTCCTGACGGAGGACTTCCGGGCGGAGGGCCTCATGCCGGGGGGCTTCCGGGCGGAGGACTTCCTGACGACCGACCTCCTGTGAGCTCAGTGCCTGGCACAGGTCGGCCCACAGATCCTCGACATCCTCCAGACCGACCGACATCCGCAGCAGCCGGTCCCCGACCCCGGACGCCTGCCGGTCTCCCTCATCCACAATGCGGTGGCTGATGGAGGCCGGATGCTGGATCAGGGTGTCCACACTGCCGAGACTGACCGCGGGTGTGATGAGCCGTACGGCCGAAATCACCCGGTGCGGATCCCCGTACACCTCGAACGAGACCATCGCCCCGCCAAGTTTCGGGTAGTGGACCCGGGCGATACGCGGATCGGCCGTCAGCCTGCGGGACAGTTCGGCGGCGCTCGCGGAGGCCGCACGCACCCGGACCGGGAGCGTGGCGAGGCCGCGGAGCAGCAGATATCCGGCCATCGGGTGCAGCACCCCGCCGGTCGCGAAGCGCACCTGCCGCAAGCGGGCCGCGAACTCCTCGTCGCAGGCGACGACCCCACCCATCACATCGCCGTGCCCACCGAGGTACTTGGTGGCGCTGTGCAGCACGATCCGTGCGCCGTGTTCGACGGGTCGCTGGAGCACGGGCGTGGCGAAGGTGTTGTCGACGAGCAGCGGCACGGAACCGCAGGAGTGCGCGATCGCGTGGATGTCGACCTCGGCGAGCGTCGGATTGGCGGGCGTCTCCACCATCACCAGCCCGGTGTCCGGACGGATGGCCTCCGCGATGCCCGCGGGGTCGGTCCAGGTCACTTCGGTGCCCAGCAGACCGGCGCCGAGAAGGTGATCGCTGCAGCCGTAGAGCGGTCGGACGGCGACCACATGGCGCAGTCCCATGCTCGCCCGGACCAGCAGGACGGCGGTGAGCGCCGCCATTCCGCTGGCGAACGACACGGCACTCTCCGTTCCTTCGAGCCGGGCGAGGGCGGTCTCGAAGCGGGCCGTCGTCGGGTTGTCCAGCCGTGCGTAGACGGGTGGTCCTTCGAGCCTGGCTCCGGTGGCGGCGAAGGTGTCGATCCGCTCGGCCTCGCCCCTGGAGTCGTACGAGGGGTAGGTGGTGGACAGATCGATCGGCGGGGCATGCAGGCCCAGGGCCGCGAGATCGTCGCGGCCTGCGTGCACGGCTTCGGTGGCCAGCGCCCTGGAGCGGGTTGTCGTCGAGGGCGCCATCGAGGATTCGGTGTCCATGACATAACTCTGAACAAATGCCGGGCCTTCATGCGAAAGACCCGTGCTACGTTCGGCAGATGCCCGATTCAGTCGTTCTGGACCCGGTGGACCTGCATATTCTGCGACTGCTGCAGAACGATGCCCGGACCACCTACCGCGAACTGGCCGCCGAGGTCGGGGTCGCACCGTCGACCTGTCTGGACCGGGTGACCAGGCTGCGCCGCTCCGGCGTCATTCTCGGCCATCAGCTGCGTCTCGACCCGGCGAAGCTGGGCCGCGGCCTGGAGGCGCTGCTCTCCGTACAGGTCCGCCCGCACCGCAGAGAGCTCATCGGCCCGTTCGTCGAGCGCATCAGGACGCTGCCCGAGTCCCGCGCGCTCTTCCATCTGACCGGCCCCGACGACTACCTGGTCCATGTCGCGGTCACCGACACCGCGGATCTGCAGCGCCTCGTGCTGGACGAATTCACCTCACGCCGCGAAGTTGCCAGGGTCGAGACCCGGCTGATATTCCAGCAGTGGGAGTGCGGACCTCTGCTGCCACCGTCCGCAGAATCGGCCGGGACAAGCCACTGAGGCCGAATGATGATGACGCCGAGGCCCCCGCCGTACGAGGATGTCCGCATGTCAGACATTCTCAGCAGTGCGCTGCCCCGTCAGGTCGCCGACGCCTACGTCGACGCATTCATCGAACTCGACCCGATCGCCGGCACCTATCTGGGTGTTGCGGAAAGCTCGCGCCGCCTTCCCGACTTCTCCCCCGCGGGGCAGGAAGCTCGTGCCGAGCTCGCCCGCACCACCCTGGCGAAGCTCGATGCCGCTGAACAGCTGCTCGGCGCGGACAGCGATGCCGAGCGCCGATGCGGCCGCCTGCTGCGCGAGCGCCTCACGGCGGAACTCGCCGTCCATGAGGCCGATGAGGGGCTGCGCACGGTCTCCAACCTCGCCTCCCCGGCGCACAGCATCCGTGAGGTGTTCACGGTGACGCCGACCGAGACCGACGAGGACTGGGCGGCGGTCGTGGACAGGCTGCGAGCGGTTCCCGCCGCGCTGGAGGGCTACCGCGAGTCGCTCGCGCTCGGCCTGGAGCGCAAGCTGTTCGGCGGCCCGCGCGCCACGGCCACCTTCATCGACCAGCTCGACGAGTGGTCCGGCGACGGCGGAACGGGATTCTTCCAGGACTTCGCTGCCGCCGGCCCGGCGTCTTTGCGTACCGGTCTGGACGACGGCGCCCGCCGTGCCACTGAGTCGGTCGCGGCGCTGCGCGACTGGATGCGCGATGTGTACGCCCCTGCGGTCGAGGGCGCGCCGGACACTGTGGGCCGTGAGCGGTACGCGCGCTGGTCGCGCTACTTCAACGGCACCGACCTGGATCTCGACGAGGCGTACGCGTACGGCTGGTCCGAGTACCACCGCTTGCTCTCCGAAATGAAGACCGAGGCCGAAAAGGTCCTGCCCGGTGCAGGTCCCTGGGAGGCGCTGGCCCATCTCGATGTGCACGGAAAGCACATCGAGGGGGTCGATGAGGTCCAGGCCTGGCTGCAGAGTCTGATGGACGAGGCGATCGAGGCCCTCGACGGGACGCACTTCGAACTCGCCGAACGGGTACGGAAGGTGGAGTCCCGCATCGCCCCGCCCGGCGGCGCCGCGGCCCCGTACTACACGGGCCCGTCCGAGGACTTCTCGCGCCCCGGCCGCACCTGGCTGCCCACCATGGGCGAGACCCGCTTCCCGGTGTACGACCTGGTCTCCACCTGGTATCACGAGGGTGTGCCGGGCCACCACCTGCAGATCGCCCAGTGGACGCATGTCGCCGACAGCCTCTCCCGCTACCAGGCGTCGATCGGCGGTGTCAGCGCCAATGCCGAGGGCTGGGCGCTGTACGCGGAGCGGCTCATGGACGAGCTCGGCTTCCTGCCGGACGCCGAGCGCCGCCTCGGCTATCTGGACGCGCAGATGATGCGGGCCTGCCGGGTGATCGTGGACATCGGCATGCACGCGGAGATGGAGATCCCCGCGGACTCCCCGTTCCACCCCGGCGAGCGGTGGACCCCTGAGCTGGCCCAGGAGTTCTTCGGCAACCACAGCGGCCGTCCGGCCGACTTCGTGGAGAGCGAACTCACGCGCTATCTCTCGATGCCGGGGCAGGCCATCGGCTACAAGCTGGGCGAACGCGCCTGGCTGCTCGGCCGGGAGAACGCCCGCAAGGCACACGGTGACGCGTTCGACGCCAAGGCCTGGCACATGGCCGCCCTGTCGCAGGGGCCGCTCGGACTCGACGATCTCGTGGACGAGCTGTCCAAGCTCTGACCCGCTTCGCGCCCCCTCCTCTCCTGCTTTCGGCACTCCTGGTGGAGCGTCCCGGGCGGGAGCGGCCGGGAGGGGGCATGCGTCCGGCCCTCAGGAAACGTCGGACACACGGTCGATGCTGTCAGTTCGCAGGGTCCCAGACACGTACGATGCCGTCCCGGCCCGCCGTCAGAACGACGTGCCGGCCATCCACCGGTGTTATCGCCACGGTCCAGATCTCGCCGCCGTGTCCGGCCAGTGGTGACCCGACCTGCCGGCCACCGGCAAGATCCCAGATCCGCGCCGTCCCGTCGTCGCTGCCGGTCACAGCGACTGTCCGACCGCCTACCACAGCGGCGTCCAAGGCAGAAATACGATCCCCATGACCGGTGGGCACATTCCCGACCGACCCGCCGTCAACCGGATCCCAGATCCGTATCTCACCGACATCGGTCGTCGCCAGCACGACTGGACGGCCACCGATCTCGGACAGCGCCACAGCGTGGACCATCGCACCGGCAGACCACTCATGGATCAGGCCCGCAGACTCAAGGTCCGACACCACAACTGTGCTGCCGCCGCCCGACACAACGACCGTCCGCCCATCGAGCCGCCCCGTCACGAGACCACACATGTCGTCCGCGTGTCCGGGAAGCTCCAGAGGCTCCTGCTCCTCCGAGAACTCGTCGTCCGAAGGCCCCCACGGCTCCACCTCGGAATCCGACGGATCCCATACCCACACCTTGGGCGCGCCCCCACCCGCCACGGCAACCGTGCGCCCATCCACCCGAGTCATGGCAACCGCATGAGAACGGGTGTGAAACTCCGACGGGGCACTGAGCAGATCACCGCTTATCAAATCCCACAGGCCCGGACCCTGGTGCTGGCCGCCCGCAGCGAACAGCACCCGCCCATCGACGACGTCTGCGGCCACATGCTCGAAGTCCGGGTACACAGGTATCCCGTACGCCCCGTTGTCGAACTTCGCCAGAGGCCGCTTCATCCACTCGTCGCCCAGCAGGTCCCACGCCGAGACATCGCTGTACCAGTCGGCGCACACCACCAGTGGACGCCCCTTCACATCGGCCACGGCGAAGTCCCGTATTGGCGAGCCGGACGGAATCATGCTGCTTTTGATCAACCGATTCTCAGTCATGCGGAACAGGCTAACCGGGCGGTGTGACAGGCCGGGTAGCGCCAACAGCCGGTGTACGGCCGGTACTTGGCTGTTCTGTTGTCAGCCGGGTCCAGAGCTTCCCGGCCACACCATCAGGTGGCTTCGACTCGTTCAGCTCGTGCGCGGTTGGCGGCGAGGCGGTGGACATCCCGCCTCGCCAAGGCGTCAAGCGGCAGCAGCGAGTACCGATGCAGCCGGCGGCCAGGACCGTCGGGCAGAACTCGCGCAGCTGCGAGCAAAGCCTGTTCTGTTCCTGGCCCCGGTCCCAGACCACGTCCTGCTGGGCTCGTGCAAGGACGGCAATGGCCTGGGCCGGTTCCGGGTCAGCGGGCCATGGCCGGTGCGCGTCCATGCCGCCCCGCAAGATGTTGGCCAGAGCTGCCGCGTCAATCGCGTCGGACGTCCGGCGCGCGACCCGGGTTTTTCGACCAGCCGACGACCTCGCCCGTGGTGCGGTGCCGTACCGCCGATCCGTGCCTCTCCTTCACCACTTCGAGCTGTGCGGGGATACGGCGGCGCAGATCGGCGACATGGCTGACGATGCCGACGCTGCGGTCCCGCTCGCGCAGCGAGTCCAGTACGTCGAGCACTTCGTCGAGGGTCTGGTCGTCCAGGCTGCCGAAGCCCTCGTCGATGAAGAGGGTGTCCAGCCGTACGCCGCCCGCCTCGTCGGTGACGACATCGGCGAGGCCGAGCGCGAGGGCGAGAGAGGCGAAGAACGTCTCGCCGCCCGAGAGTGTCGCCGTATCGCGCTCGCGGCCGGTCCACGCGTCGACGACATGCAGGCCGAGGCCCGACCTACGGCCTCCGGTGCGGGCATCGGAGTGGACCAGCGTGTAGCGGCCGGACGACATGCGCTGCAGCCGTGCGGTGGCGGCCGCAGCGACCTGTTCGAGCCGTGCTGCGAGCACGTACGACTCCAGCCGCATCTTGCGTTCGTTGTCCGCGGAAGTACCGGCGGTGAGCCCGGCCAGCCGTGCCACCCGGTCGTACTCCTCACGCAGCGGACCGAGCCTGCGCACCTCGTCCGCGGCGCTGCGCGACAGCCGGTCGAGCTCGGCGCAGCGCTCGCGTGTGGCGGCCAGTGCCGCGGAGGCGTCCCGCAGCTGTCGCTCGGCCATGTCGTGTACGGCCCGCGCGACATCGACCCCGGCTCGCGGGCCGTCGGCTGCTGCTCGGGTCTCGGTCTCGGCGAGGCGGTCGGCGACGGCGGCCGCCTCGGACTGCCAGGCGTCGATGAGACGCTGGAGTTCGCGTTGTTCGGCATCGGCGAGGAGGGTCGCGGCCGCGGCCTGCGGGGTGTCGAACCCGGCCCGGAACGCGGCGTCCGCGAGCCGGCCGTCGGCCTCCTTGCGGCGCTGCGCGGCCGCCTCCTCCTCCCGCACCGCCTCGGCGGCCGCGGCGAGCAGGCCGACCCGGCGCTCCAGCAGGTCGGCGTGCTCGGCGACGCTGCCGGACTCTCCGCGGGCGGACGCCAACTCGGCCTCCAGCGCGTCCTGTTCACGGTCCAGACCTTCCCGCAGGGAAGTGCGGGCCGCGGCCCGGCGCTCGGCCAGCTGCCGGCTCTCAAGGCGCTCGGCCTGTTCCCGCTCGGCGGCTGCGAGGGCCTCGCGCGCCGCGTGCATACCGGCGGCGGTCCGGTGTGCCTCGGCATGCATGCGCGTCAACCGGTCGACGAGGGCGCCGAGTTCGGCGACGGTGGGGTCGGCGACGGGGTCGGTGGCGGCACCGGGAAGGGGTTGCTCGGAACCGGCTGCATCAGTGGCAACGACCTCGGCCCCGGCCACCGGCTGCCGCGCAGCCGACTCAGTGGCAACAAGCCCCACTGCCGTCCCGGAGGCAGCCGACTCGGCAGCAACGACCCCGGCCATCCGCCCGGACACAGCCGGCTCAGCGCCGTCCCTCGGCTGCGGCACGGCCGACTGTGCGGCGACACGGGCCGCCGTGTATTTCTCGCGCACGACCCCGAGCTCCCGGTCCGCCTCCGTGCGCGCCTCCTCGGCCCGCCGGTACCCGTCGAGAGCCCTCTCCTCGGTGGCCCGGTCGACATGCCCGTCGGCCGCGCGGGCGGGTTTGGGGTGGTCGGCCGAGCCGCATACCTTGCAGTCCTCGCCGTCCACCAGCTCCGCGGCCAGCTCCGCGGCGATGTCGCGCAGTCGTCGTTCGCGAAGCCCCAGCCACGACTCGTGGGCGCCCGAGGCCTGCTCACGGGCCGCGGCCAGCCGCTCGGCGGCGGCCGACGCCTGAATGGCCAGAGCGTCGCGGCGGCGGGCCGCTTCCAGCCGTGCGCGGGCCGGCTCCAGCCGGCCGGCGAGCTGTTCGGCCCGAGTGGCTGCTTCCTGAGCCTCCTCGATGCGTGCCCGCAGGTCGTGGCGCGTCGATTCCCAGCCGGCCAGCCAGCCTCTCGCCTCGTGGATCAGCTCGTCGTCGGCCCGGGCCTGGCGCTCCAGTCCGGCCCGCTCGGCGTCGATCTCCGCGCTGCGCCGCTCGGCGCGCTTCGCGGCGTCGAGCCCGCCGAGCTCCTGCCGCAGCCTTCGCTCCAGTTCCGCCAGTTGCTCGGCACCGGCGTCGGCCAGGGTGCCGGGCAGCAGTGCACGGGCGCGGTCACGGGCCTCACGGGCCGTGCGATACGCGCGCTCGGCATCGTCGCGCAGCTCCAGTGCGGGGGCGACGAGGTCCGCCTTGCGGGCCCGCGCGAGCCGTTCGTGGTGTCCGTCGTGGTCGGGACGGCCGGCTTCGATCGCGGCGGCACGGCGCTGCGTGTCCTCGTAACGCTGCTGGAGCCTGGCGAGTTCGCGCTCACTGTCGAGGGCCAGGCGGGCGGCCGACTGCCGGCCTTCGGCCATGGCCAGTACGGACTCGGCGATGTCGAGCCGCTCCCGGGCGCTGCTGCGGGCCGTCGCGGCCCACTCCAGCACACCACCGGCAAGCCCCGGCTCGCCGGGCTGGATGTCGGGCAGCGGCAACTCATGGGAGGCCGGTCCGGCGGCCTGCGCGATCCGCTGGGCGACCGCGAGGATGCGTTCGTCCCCGGCCCTGACCTGCGCTTCGGCGGTACGGCGCAGCTCGGCCAGGCGCTCCTCGACTGCGGCGAACCGGCGGGTGTCGAAGAGCCGGCCGAGCAGTTTGCCGCGCGCCTCGGCGTCGGCGCGCAGGAAGCGTGCGAAGTCGCCCTGCGGCAGGAGCACCACCTGGCAGAACTGGTCCCGGCTCATCCCGATGAGCTGGGTGATCTCCTCGCCGATCTCCTGGTTCGAGCGGCTCAGCGGCTGCCAGCCGTCGTCGGGGTCGTACTCCCGCAGCCGGCTCTGGGCCTTCTCCGTCGTGAAGCCGTTGCCCTTCTTCTTGGGGCGGGGCTGTGCGGGGCGCCGGGTGACCTCGAGGCGCCGGCCGCCGACGGTCAGTTCCAGCGTGACCTCGGTGGGAAGGTCTGCCGGGGCGTGGTCACTGCGCAGCGAAGTGCCGGGGCTCTGGCGGGCGCCGGGCACCGCGCCGTAGAGGCCGTAGCAGACGGCGTCGAGGACCGAGGTCTTCCCGGCGCCGGTCGGCCCGTGCAACAGAAAGAGCCCGGCCGAGGAGAGTGCGTCGAAGTCGATGTCCTGGGTGGCGCCGAACGGCCCGAAGGCGGTGAGGCTGAGCCTGTGGAGTCTCAACGGTTCACCTCGCGCACGCTGTCGTCCACCCGCACGTGGTCGAAGGCGCCGCGCAGCACCGTTCGCTCCCGCTCGTCCGCTGCGGACCCGCCCCGCACATGTGCCACGAAGTCCTCCGCGATCTGCTGGTCGTCGCGCCCCTTGAGGCGCTGTGCGTACGAGGCGAGCGGGTCGTCGGGGGCCCGGTCGGGTTCGAATACGAGACTGAGTGTGTGCGGGAACCGCTCGACGAGGCGGGCCATCGGCTCGACCGGGCGCACCGGGTCGGTGAGCGTGGCCTCCACCCAGGATTCCCGGTACTGCTCCAGCGCGGGATCGTCGATGAGGGTGTCGAGGCGGCCGCGGAGTCTGGCGAGCGGACGGGGTACCGGGCAGTCGATGCGCTCAGCGGCGATGGTTCCCGAGGCGTCGAGGTCGATCAGCCACATCGTCTTGCGGTGGGCGACCTCGGAGAAGGAGTACGCGAGCGGCGAGCCCGAGTAGCGGACCCGATCGGTGACGGTCTGACAGCCGTGCAGATGCCCGAGCGCCACGTAGTCGATGCCGTCGAAGACTCCGGCGGGTACGGCAGCCACTCCGCCGACGGTGATGTCGCGCTCGCTGTCGCTGGGCTCGCCGCCCGCGACGAAGGCGTGGGCGAGCACCACGGACCTGGTGGTGTCCGGGCGGCTCGCGAGGTCTGCGCGTACCCGGTCCATGGCTGCGGTCAGCACCGCCTCGTGCCCGGCGCGCTCCGCTTTGAAGACATCCTTCACCAGGGCGGGTTCCAGGTAGGGCAGTCCGTAGAACGCCACGTCGCCGTGTGCGTCGCGCAGGATGACGGGGGTGGCGCAGTGGGCGGGGTCGGTACGCAGATGGATTCCGGCCCGCCCGATCAGGCCTGCGCCCACGCCCAGCCTGCGTGCGGAGTCGTGGTTCCCGGAGATCATCACGGTGGGCACACCGGCGGCGGCGAGCCGGTGCAGTGCATCGTCGAAGAGCTCGACCGCGGACAGCGGCGGGACGGCCCTGTCGTACACATCACCCGCGACGAGGACCGCGTCCACCTCGTGCTCGCGCACCGTCGCCACCAGGTGGTCCAGGTAGGCGGCCTGGGCTTCGAGCAGAGAGACCCGGTGGAACGACCGCCCCAGGTGCCAGTCCGACGTGTGCAGAATTCTCAAGAACCGGCTCCGACCTGCATTGTTCTCTTCCTCCGCCCCTGGGGCCCGTGTCTGCCACGCACCGTGATCACACCGGGCCGGCACGGTCCTTCGTTGTCTGCACCGACCACGTCGGCACCGGTGAGCCCCTGTTTCCTCTCCGACCACAGTCTCCCATCACCGCCGGGCGCCGCCGGGGCCTTCAGCCGAGAAGATCGATCCGGGTTCCGATCGAGAGCCGTTCCGCCTGCTGGTACACGTCCCAGGCGACGGCCAGGTCCTGCCAGGGGAGCCCGACGGGTGCGTATACGGAACGGGTCGTGCCGCAGGTGCGGCCGGGATGCGCGCCGCCGAGCAGTTCGCCGAGGGTGGCGTCGGCGGCGGAGGCCGGCAGCCCCGCTGCGGCAAGGGCGCCCATCGCCGCGGCCTGCTCACGGTCGTCGACGACGAGGAGGGCGGCGGCGAGCAGGTCGGCGGAGAGTTCCTGCTTGCCGGGTTCATCGGCGCCGAGCGTGGTGAAGTGCTGTCCGGGGTGGCTGTCGGCGAGGCTCAGCACGGGTGTGCGTGACCAGGTGGAGAGCAGGACGACATCCGTGGCCGCAGCGATTTCGGTCGCGGAGCCGAGGACCCGGCCGTGATGCCGGGCGGCGAATTCCGCTGCGCGTTCCGGATCGGTGTCGTGCACCACGAGATCCCGGAAGCTCCGCAGGCTCCGCAGTCCGCGGACCATGATCTCGGCCTGTGCGCCGGCGCCGACGACGCCCAGCACCGCTTCGCCCGCGGGGTCGGGAGCGGCGGTGACATGAGTGCCGAGGGCAGCGGCCAGTCCGGTCCGCCATGCCGTGACGGTGGCGGAGTCGAGAAGGGCGAGGAGTTCGCCGTCCCGGCCGCTGTGCAGACAGATCACACCGCGCAGCGCCGGCCGGGCGCCCGGGAACTTGGCATTGACCTTGACGGTGTACGCATCAATGCCCGGCAGCAGCCCGGGTATCAGGGCCGTCGCCGTGCCCGGGAAGGGGAGATCCGTGCGCACGCGCTGCCCGGTGACCGCCGAGGAATCGGCTTGGCAGAAGCCGTCCCGCAGGGCCTTCAGTGAGGCTTCCGGATCGAGGACGGCCAAGAGATCACTGCTCGTCAGGAGTCGCGTCATGCGCCCATCCTCCCGTGGGGCGGATCAGGCCCCGGCAGCACCCGGGGGT
The DNA here is from genome assembly GCF_042882185.1 of Streptomyces sp. NPDC058239. Taxonomy (NCBI): domain Bacteria; kingdom Bacillati; phylum Actinomycetota; class Actinomycetes; order Kitasatosporales; family Streptomycetaceae; genus Streptomyces; species Streptomyces sp. NPDC058239. The sequence continues at coordinate 73,715 of NZ_JBHVWS010000020.1, read as the reverse complement.
CCCCGGGGACAGCTGTGGGGACGTGAGGACCCGGTCAGGCGTCCCCGTACGCCTCGCCGCCCAGTTCCAGCCCGGCCTCGCCCGCTGTCGCGTCCGCCAGCCAGCCGCGGAATCCCTCGACATCGGCGTCCGGCAGCCCGATCTCGATGACGACCGCCTCCGCGTAGCGGACCTCGCGGACACTCCGCCCGGTGGCTCGCAGGTCGTTCTCCAGCTTGCCCGCGCGCTCATGGCCGACGGTGATCGTGGCAAGGCGGAACCGCTGCCGGACGATGGTGCCGAGTTCGTCGAGGGCCTCCCCGACCACTCCCCCGTACGCCCGGATCAGTCCGCCCGCGCCGAGCTTCACACCGCCGTAGTAGCGGGTGACGACGGCGACGACGTACCGCATCTCACGGCGTGTCAGCATCTGCAGCATGGGTACGCCCGCGGTGCCGCCGGGCTCGCCGTCGTCGCTCGCCTTCTGCACGGAGGCGTCGGCGCCGATCACATAGGCGAAGCAGTTGTGGGTGGCGGTCGGGTGTTCCCTGCGGATGCGTGCGACGAAGTCCTGCGCCTCCTGCTCGGTGGCGGCGGGGGCGAGCGCGCAGATGAAGCGCGACCTGTTGATCTCGCTCTCGTGCACGCCCGCTCGGGCGACTGTCCGGTACTGCTCCTGCATCCGGCCACCCTATGCCCCGGCCGGGAATGGTCCGGGGCCACTGTCCGTTGTGCCGATCATGTACGCAGACGCAGAGACGATCCGCAGGATTCTCCGGGACACGGGCGAGACCTGGGCGGTGGTGGGCCTGTCCAACAACCGGTCGCGCGCGGCCTACGGCGTCGCCGAGGTGCTTCAGCGCTTCGGCAAGCGGGTGGTCCCGGTGCACCCGAAGGCGGAGCGGGTCCATGGCGAGGACGGCTACGCCTCGCTGGCCGACATTCCGTTCCCGGTCGATGTGGTGGACGTCTTCGTCAACAGCGAGCTTGCGGGCGGCGTGGCCGACGATGCGGTGGCGGCGGGCGCGAGGGCGGTCTGGTTCCAGCTCGGCGTGGTCGACACCGAGGCGTACGACCGCACGCGGGCAGCCGGGGTCGACATGGTCATGGACCGCTGCCCGGCCATCGAGATTCCCGCGCTGAGCCGGTAGCCGCAGCACCCCTGTCTCTCGTCCGAATGTGCGTGGTGTCACACTCGGCGCCCGGCTGGGAGAATGACCCGCTGTGAGTACTACCACTGCGCCGACCGTCCGCCACAGCCGAACCACGCTTGCGGGGCAACTGTCCGAGCTGGGCGTGGAACGGAGCGGCGTCCTCCTGGTGCATGCGTCGATGCGTGCGGTGGGGTCGGTGAGCGGCGGGGTCCGGGCAGTGGTCGCTGCGTTACGGGACGCCCTCGGCGGGCACGGCACCCTTGTCGTCCCGGCCTTCACCCCGGAGAACTCCGACACCTCCTCGCACTACCTCGACCGGGTGCGCGGCCTCACCGACCGGGCCCGGGACGCCGTACGGGCGACCATGCCGCCCTTCGACCCGGCGACATCGGCCGCACCGTCGATGGGCCGCCTCGCGGAGGCGGTGCGGCTCACCGAGGGGGCGGCGCGCAGCCTCCACCCCCAGACATCCTTCGCCGCGCTCGGCCCCTCGGCCCGGAAACTGGTGGCGCACCACCGCCCCGACTGCCATCTCGGCGAGGACTCCCCGTTGGCCCGGCTCTACGCTCTGCGGGCCCAGGTGCTCCTGCTGGGCACCGGGTTCGACACCTGCACCGCGTTCCATCTCGGCGAGTACCGGGTGCCCGCCCCGCCCCGGCGCACCTATCGCTGCGTGGTGACGTCCGGGGGCCGGCGCCAGTGGTGGGAGTACGAGGACGTCGCGCTGGACGACAGCGACTTCGCGGCCCTGGGAGCGGACTTCGCCCGCTCGGACAACGGCGCGGCTGTCCGCACCGGCCCGGTGGGGTCATCAACGAGTCGGCTCTTCCGCTTCACCGACGCCGTCGACTTCGCGTCCAGCTGGCTGCCGTCACATCGGGGCGGAGTGCCCGTTCAGACCCTCTGCCGAGCGCACGGCTGAGAACCTCAGACCCTGACGCCCAGACCCTCGACGACCACCGCGCCCGGCAGCGCCGCCAGCGCCTTGCCCGGGACGATCAGCTTGCCCCGCCGGCTGCCGCTGCCGATCAGTACCCATTCCTCGTCGACGACGGCGGGATCGATCAGCAGCGGCCAAGCGGCCGGGAGTCCGATCGGCGTGATTCCGCCGTACTCCATGCCGGTCTCACCGACTGCCGTGTCCATCGGGGCGAAGGACGCCTTGCGTGCGCCCAGGTGTTTGCGGACCGCGCCGTTCACGTCGACACGGGAGTGGGAGAGGACGAGGCAGGCCGCCAGTGTCACTTCGCCGCCGCGCTTGCCCGCCACCACGACGCAGTTGGCCGACCGGTCGAGCAGCTCCGCGCCGTGGTGCTCGACGAAGACCGCCGTGTCGGCGATGGCCGGATCCGTGTCGACGTGAATGATCTGCGCGGCGGGGACACCGCCCCAGCCTTCGCTCACGGCTGCGGCGACGGGCTCGGTGAGCAGGTCGAGGCGGTCGACCGCCGGGCAGGCATTCTCGAAGGATCCGATGGGTGCGCGCATATGCGCAACGCTAACAGCGTCTCGAAGGCGGCCGGTTGACCGTCTCACCGTACGGGCGGGATGGAGACGGCCATGGTGACCTCGGTCGGCTCGGAGCCGTCGTTGCGGTAGGAGTGCGGGTGATGCGCCTCGAACGAAGCGGACCCACCGGCGGGTACGGAGTACGAGGTTCCGTCGACGATCAGCGTGAGCTCGCCCGCGGTGACGTGGAGCAGTTCGACGGTGCCCTCGGGGTGCGGGTCGGAGGCGCTGCTGTCGCCCGGCATCAGGCGCCATGACCAGAGTTCGAGCGGCCCCCTGGCCTCCGTGCCGACGAGCAGCGTGGTGGAACTGCCCGCCTCCGTGGACCACATGCGCACCGCCTGGCTCTCGGGCACCAGCCGGACCGGTGAGCCCTGCTCGTAGTCGAGCAGTGTCGTGATGCTGACACCCAGCGCGTCGGCGAGCTTGACCGTGGTGCCGACGCTCGGGTTGGTGCGGGCCTGCTCGATCTGGATGATCATGCCGCGGCTGACCCCGGCACGGGCGGCGAGTGCGTCCAGAGTGAAGCCGCGTTCCCCCCGCCAGCGCTTGAGATTGCGCGCGAGCGACTGGGTGAGCTGATCGAGGTCAGACACATTCCGTCCAATATTTTGGATGACAGGGTCGAAAATACTGCACTACGGTGTGGTGTACCCAACCGTTCATCGCACTGTACTGCGAGGCACGCAATGACAGCACTGTTCGCCCTGGCCACCAGCCTGCTCTGGGGGCTGGCCGACTTCGGCGGCGGGCTGCTCACGCGACGTACGCCCGCGCTCACCGTGGTCGTCGTCTCGCAGACCGCCGCGGCCGTCGTTCTCGGCGTCATCGTGATCGCGACCGGCGGCTGGAGCGAGGCGGGCCCGCAGCTCTGGTTCGCCGTCGCGGCCGGCGCCGTCGGGCCGGTTGCGATGCTGAGCTTCTACAAGGCCCTGGCGCTCGGCCCGATGGGGGTCGTCTCCCCGCTCGGATCGCTGGGTGTCGCCGTGCCGGTGAGCATCGGGCTCATCGTCGGGGAGCGGCCGGGGCTTCTCCAGTTCGCGGGGGTCGGCGTCGCCGTGGCGGGCATCGTGCTGGCCGGTGGTCCACAGTTGCGCGGGGCGCCGGTGCAGCGCCGGGCGGTGCTGCTGACCCTGGTGGCAGCGTTCGGCTTCGGGTCGGTGATGTCCCTGATCGCGGAGGCGTCCACGACGGTGACCGGGCTGTTCCTGGCGCTCTTCGTCCAGCGCCTCACCAACATCGCGGTGGGCGGCGGCGCCCTGTACGTATCGGTGCGCCGCGGGGCACGCGCGCTGCCGGAGGAGGGCGGGGCCGCCGTGGTGCTGGCCGCGCTGCCCGCCCTGGTGTTCGTCGGGCTCGCGGATGTCGCGGCCAACGGCACGTACTCGATGGCCGCACAGCACGGCCCGGTCACCGTGGCCGCCGTACTCGCCTCGCTCTATCCGGTGGTCACGGCCCTGGCCGCGCGCGGAGTGCTCAAGGAACGGCTGCGCGGGGTGCAGGCGGCCGGGGCCGGTCTCGCCCTGGTGGGCACGGTGCTGCTGGCGACCGGCTGAGCATCCGGCGCCCCACCGCCCATCAGTCGCCGGACGGGCCCGATGTCTCGCCCGGTTCCGCCAGGGCCAGCAGCTGTTCGGGCGTGACACCCGACGGGATCGGCACCGGAGCAGGGGTGCGCAGCGGCGGCTGCCAGCCCTTCTCCGGATCCCAACTGCGAACGACACGGGCCGGAGCACCGGCCACCACCGCATGGTCGGGCACCTCACCCCGCACCACCGCACCCGCGGCGACCACCACGTTGCGCCCGAGTGTGGCCCCGGGCAGGATCACCGCTCCGGTGCCGATCCAGCAGCCCGGCCCGATGGCGACCGGCTCCATTCGGGGCCACTGCCTGCCGACCGGCTCGTGCGGATCGTCGTAACTGTGGTTCGTGGACGTGATGTAGACGTACGGCCCGCAGTACGTGTCCGAGCCGATGGTCACCTTGGTGTCGGCGACGACATGGCTGCCGCGGCCGAGCACCACTCCGTCCCCCAGGGTCAGGATCGGCTCGGATCCGAGGTCCAGGTCGGGCATGAGCCCGGCCGTCAGTGTGACCTGTTCACCGATCACACAGTGGGCACCGAGCTCGATCCATGGCTCCCCGAAGACCGTGCCCTGCGGGAAGGCCAGCCGGGTACCTGCACCGATCCGGCCGAACCGCAGCCGGCCGGGGTGTTCCGCGGTGACCGCACCCGACTCCTGCACCCAGCGCCAGCCGCGGTGGACGGCCCGGGACAGGGCGCGCCGCCGCCAGGCGGCGAGGGAAGAGAACATGTTCCTGTTCTTGGGCACTCGCACACGGTAGTCGGCGGCGCCCGGCGTGATCACCGCGGCAGCCTGTGATGTTCACCCCACTCGGCGGCGCTCCACCGCCCGTCGCATACCGTTCCTCCGACGCGATCGAACAGCGGCGACCGAGCTGCTGCGATCGGACGACCGCGACCACACAGCACCGGGGCACGGAGGAACGGGCGATGGCAGAGCAGGCGTTGATCACGGGAATGGGCGGCAAGGAACCGGACATCGATGCGGAGGCCTTCACCGCACCGACATCGGTCGTGATCGGTGAGATCACGATGGCCGCGGGTTCCAGCGTCTGGTACCACGCAGTACTGCGTGCCGACTGCGGTCCCATCGTCATCGGCGCCGACAGCAACATCCAGGACAACTGCAGCGTCCACGTCGACCCCGGGTTCCCCGTCACAGTCGGCGAGCGCGTCTCGGTCGGGCACAACGCCGTACTCCACGGCTGCACCATCGAGGACGACGTGCTGGTCGGCATGGGGTCCACCGTGCTCAACGGCGCCCGCATAGGCGCCGGTTCACTGATCGCGGCACAGGCGCTGGTCCCGCAGGGGATGCAGGTGCCGCCGGGATCGCTCGTCGCGGGCGTACCCGCCAAGGTCAAGCGGCAGCTGACCGAGGAGGAGCTGGAAGGGATCAAGTTCAACGCGGTGGGCTATGTGGAGCTGGCCAAGGCACACCGCCAGGCACACGAGAGCTGAGCGGAACGCAACGGAACCAAGGGGCGGTGGCGGTCGGGCGAACGGAAGCGTCGGCCGTTTCCGCGCGCCCGCACCGTCCCCGGTCAGTCGGTCGCGGCGGTACGACCGGTCAGTCCGCCACCGGTATGGTCCCCGTGTCGGGCGCGGAGACGACCGGCCCCTGTGCCGCCGCCTTCTTGGCCCGGTTCTTCAGCACCAGCATCGAGGTCACACCGATCAGCACCGCGACCACCAGGCCGAGGTAGGAGAACCGCTTGAGCCAGGCCTCGGCGACGACTCCCACCGAGTAGACGACGGCCGTGGTGCCGCCGGCCCAGACGATGCCGCCGAGCAGGTTGGCGATCAGGAATTTCCAGTACGGCATGTGCAGGACGCCGGCCAGTGGACCCGCGAAGATCCGCAGCAGTGCGACGAAGCGGCCGAAGAACACCGCCCACATGCCCCACTTGTGGAACGACCCTTCCGCCATGCCGATCTGGCTCTCCCCGAAGTGTTTGGGGAACTTCCCGCCGAGCCAGGCAAGAAGCGGCCGTCCGCCCTTGCGGCCGATGGCGTATCCGGCCGAGTCACCGATGACCGCGCCCGCCGAGGCGCAGGCCCCGAGGATCCAGGGGTTGATTCCGTCGTGCCCGGCGGCCAGCAGCGCCGCGCTGACCAGGACGATCTCGCCAGGCAGCGGAATTCCGAGGCTCTCCAGCCCGATGACGACGCCCACCAGGACGTAAACGCTGACCGCGGGGACGGTCTCCAGCCATTCCTGGATGTGCAACGCCGGTTCCTCCCGTACTGATGTCCCGTTGCCCGCCGGCCAACTCCTCGGCGCACGGCGGGAATGCTACCTGTCCCGCCAACTGCCCGAACAGCGCGAAAAGCCGCCACGCCCCCTTCATGGGGTGCGCGGCGGCACTTCACGGAACCGTCCCGTATCAGGCGTTCGGACGCAGCGTCCAGACGACCGTCATCTCACCGGTCACCGCACCGTCCGCGCGCTGGATCTCGATGACAACGGGGAACTCGGGCCGCTTGCCCTCGTCGAGCTCGGCGACGACATCGGCCACCGGACGGCCGAGGGTCGCCGTCGCGGTGACGACACCCATGGCCAGCTTCTTGTAACCGATCTCCGCCTTCACCGCCAGCGGCACGGCACGCGACAGCTGGTCGCCGAAGGCGGCCATGACGATCGCGCCGCTCGCCGATTCCGCGAGCGTGAACATGGCGCCTGCGTGGGGTCCGCCTATGTGGTTGTGGTAGTCGGCCTGGTCCGGCAGTCGGACCACCGCACGCTCGGCGGTCGTCTCCAGGAACTCGAGATTGAGGGTCCGGGCCATCGGAACCGTCGCGGCGAGCATCTCGCCGACGGTCATCTGTTCAGCGCTCATGTCGAAATGTTACTCACGAGTAGATCCTTTTGGCCATCCCCGGGTCCCCATGCCCCGTCCACTGATCGCATCCTTCACCGTCCGCTCACGGGGGCGGGCGTAGCAGACCGGCCACCGCCCCTCTATCGTTACTCGCCATGTGGCCAGGACAGCAGCCGCCCGGGGGCGAGCAAAACCCGCAGGACCAGAATCAGAACCCGTATCAGCAGCCGGGGTACCAGCAGCCGAATCCCTATCAGCAGCCGGGATATCAGCAGCAGGGACAGCCCGGACAGCAGCCGGGGTATCCGCAGCAGGGCCAACAGCCCGGCTACCCGCAGCCGAACCCGTACCAGCAGCAGACCGTGCCGCAGTACGCGGTCCCCGGTCCGCCCGGTGGTCCGCAGCCCGACGGCAGCAAGAAGAAGACCACCGTCATCGCGATCGTCGCGGCCACCGCCGTCGTCGTGGCTGCCGTGGTCACCGGGGTCGTCGTGATGAACAAGGACGGCAACAAGGGCAAGGACGTCGCCGACGACAAGAACTCGTCGGCGCCCGCCAAGCCGTCCGATTCCGCGTCCTCACCCGAAGCGAACCCGCGCGGCACCGACGGGGACGCCAAGCCACTGATCGCGGGCTGGAAGGTCGTCACCAATCCCAAGTGGGGCACGCAGTTCGACGTGCCCGGCGACTGGGAGGTCGGCAATCCCGGCACGGCCTCGTACTTCGAGGACGAAAAGAAGGGGGACCACTCGCCCCTCATCGGCTTCTCCGCGCCGTCGTTCTACCAGAAGAAGTGGTGCGTGGACGACACCGACAAGGACGGCACCATGGAGAACATGAGCCTCGCCAGTGCCGGTACCAGGGGCGCCGAGGGCGCCACCGACGCCGCCAAGAACGCCCACAGCGAGGCAGGCACCTGGGCGTGGGCCGCGTACGCGCAGCACATGCCGCAGAGCACCATCAAGTTCACGCCGGCCAGGCAGTACACCACCAAGTCAGGTCTGACCGGCCAGGTCGTCACGGCCACCGCGCCCAATGTCACGAAGCGGAAGAAGTGTGACAGCGACGGCAAGACGATCGCCTTCACCTTCAAGAACAAGAAGGGCGAGTTCGCCTCCTGGGTCCTGTACGGAGCCGATTCCGTCAAGGACGAGCTCCCGGACACGACGATCCAGCAGATCCTGAGCACCGTGCGGCTGGTGGACGTCGCCCCGTCGTCCTGACCGTCTTCACCGCCTCCGGGAAAGCATTTGGCAAGGCGGGGTCGTAGCGGCGATAGTCCCTCGGTGACTGCCGCTTCCGCCCCCGCACCCCTCATGAGCCGCCCCGGCCGCAATTACCGTCTGCTGACCGCCGCCGCGATCATCACGGGCCTGGGCACCCATGGCGCGCTGATCGCGGCGGCGTTCGCGGTTCTGGAGTCGGGCGGTGACGGCGGTGACGTCGGTCTGGTGGCCGCCGCCAGGACCGCACCGCTGGTGCTCTTCCTGCTGATCGGCGGGGCGATCGCGGACCGGCTGCCGCGCCACCGGGTGATGGTCGCGGCGAACGCCCTCAACTGCGTCTCGCAGGCCGCCTTCGCCTGGCTGGTCCTGGCCGGTGATCCGAAGCTGTGGCAGATGATGCTGCTCACCGCGTTGTGCGGCACCGGGCAGGCGTTCTTCAACCCGGCGGCCGAGGGCATGCTGATGTCGAGCGTCAGCCGTGAGCAGGCGAGCCGCGCCTTCGCCCTCTTCCGGATGTCCATGCAGGGCGCCGCGATCGGCGGTGCGGCGCTGGGGGGCGCCATGATCGCGGCGATGGACCCGGGCTGGGTGCTGGCCATCGATGCCGCGTCCTTCGCGGTGGCGGGTGCGCTGCGCGCCTTCCTGGACGTCAGCCACATTCCGTCGCGCGCACCGGGCGGCGGCCTGCTCGCCGATCTGCGGGACGGCTGGCAGGAGTTCATCGGCCGCCCCTGGCTGTGGAGCATCGTGGCGCAGTTCTCGGTGGTGGTAGCCGCGGTGGGGGCCGCCGAGTCGGTGTACGGGCCGCTGGTCGCCCGGGACGAGCTCGGTGGCGCCCGTCCCTGGGGCTTCGCGCTCGCCGCGTTCGGGGTCGGCACGCTGGGCGGGGCGCTCTTGATGATGCGCTGGAGGCCCCGGCGGCTGCTGCTGGCCGGAACCCTCTGTGTGTTCCCGCTGGCCCTGCCGTCGGCGGGACTCGCGGTGCCGCTGCCGGTGGCCGGGCTCTGCGTGGTGATGTTCGTCAGCGGGGTCGCCATCGAGGTGTTCGGGGTCTCGTGGATGACGGCCATGCATCAGGAGATCCCGGAGGAGAAGCTGTCGCGCGTCTCGGCGTACGACTGGTTCGGCTCGGTGGCGATGATGCCGGTCGCCACCGCGCTCGCCGGTCCGGTGGAGGCCCTGGTGGGGCGCGGTGAGGCCCTGTGGGGGTGCGCGGGGCTGATCGTACTGGTCACCGGCGCCGTGCTGTTCGTACCCGAGGTACGCAATCTGACCCGCGCCCCCGTCACCACCGAGGTGGTGACGGCCAAGACGCAGGGCCCGGCATCAGCCGATGCTGAAGGCTCCGTCGGGCGGCTCGGGTGAGGCGACCGCCTCGCCGTCCCTGACCGGCCGGGCAGCTTTGACAAGCCGGTCCAGCGAGGTCCCGTGCTCGACCCTGGCGGGGAAGGCGTCGGCGGCGCAGCGGCGGGTCAGCGTCGCCGTGTCGATGGGGCTTCGGGACGCGACGAGAACGACGTTGCCGAAGCGCCGGCCTCGCAGCACCGCCGGTTCGGCGATCAGTGCGATCTCCTCGAAGACGGCCGCGAAGGTGGCCAGTTGGGAGCGGAGGAAGCCGAAGGGTGCGCCGTCCGCGAGGTTGGCGGCGTAGATTCCGCCGTCGCGCAGCGCCCGACGGGCAGCCTGTGCGTACTCGACGGTGGTGAGGTGGGCGGGCACTCGCGAGCCGCCGAAGACATCCGCGATCAACACGTCGACGGAGCCGGGCGGGGTCTGCTCCAGCCGGCTGCGCGCGTCCGCGCCGTGCACAGTGATCCCGCCGGCGTCGGGGACCGGCAGATGCTCGGCGACCAGGGCGAGGAGCCCGAGGTCGGCCTCGGCGACGTCCTGGCGGGAGCCCGGCCTGGCCGCGGCGACATAGCGGGGCAGGGTGAGCGCGCCACCGCCGAGATGGAGTACGTCCAGCGGTGCGCCCGGTGCCGCGGCGCAGTCCACGACATGGGCGAGCCGTCGCGCGTACTCGAATTCGAGGTGGTCCGGCGCGTCGAGGTCGACGTACGACTGGGGTGCACCGTCGACGGTGAGCAGCCAGGCCCTGTCCCGGTCCACGTCGGGCAGGAGTCTGGCGGTGCCCTGGTCCACGTCCCGGATGACAGGTATCGACTCGTTCACTCCCCCATTGTGGGGTGCCCGATCAGTTGCTCACGACCGCGGCGACGGCTTCGGTGTGCGCCGCCGACTGGGCGAGCCCGGCACGGGCCGCCTCGGCCCGGCGGCTGGGGTCGAGGGGGTTGCGGCCGAATGCCTTCTTCGCCGCCGCGTCCGGGGTGATGACCTCCACACGGGCGCCCTTCGCGGCCAGCTCGGCCGCCTGCGAGCGCGGCGAGACGACGACCTTGTTGCCACTGGCCGTCGGAGCGATGACGACGACGCGCCCGTAGCCTGCGGCGAGGTGGGCGTTGGCCGGGGAGTGCACCCCGCCGTCGATCCAGGACCTTTCCTCGAAGTCGGCGACGGGCCATACGGCCGGGACGGCGGAGCTCGCGGTGACGGCGTCCACGAGGGGTACTCCGCTGTCCTTGTCGAACGTGTGGAGCTCACCGGTGGCCGCGTCGACCGCGGTGATGCGCAGGGGACGCCCGGGCCAGTCGGGCGACAGGAGACGGCCGGCGATCGCCGCGCGCCGTTCCTCCGCCGTGATGCCGAGGCGGGCGTCCTTCGCGATCCGGGCCAGCTTCCGCCCATATGCCTCGGGGGTACGTGCGGACAGCACGGCCCCCGCATAGCGCAGAAAGGTCAGCGCGCCGAGCTTGCCGCCGGTCATGCCCTGCGGATCGGCGAGCTGGAGTTCGTACAGTTCCGGAAGGCCGAGCAGTCCGGAGGCCAGCTGCGCGCCGACCACCGCGCCCGCCGAACTGCCGATGATCAGATCGGCGGTGGACAGGTCCACGCCGGCCTTCGCGAGCCCGTACAGGATTCCGGTCTCCCAGGCGCTGCCCGTGACACCGCCGGCACCGAGCACCAGTGCTGTGTCTGTCATACCGTCAGTCTTGCCTACGGCACCGGGCCCGCCTCCCGTGGGGTACGGGAGGCGGGCCCCTGGTGCGAGACGGCTCAGAGCAGTCCGGTGACGGTACCCGCGCCGACGGTGCGGCCGCCCTCACGGATCGCGAAGCCGAGTCCGGTCTCCAGCGGGACCTCGCGGCCCAGCTCGACGGTCAGGTCGACCGTGTCCCCGGGTCGCGCCACCGCCACCGTACCGAGGTCGACGTCGCCCACGACGTCCGCGGTGCGGATGTAGAACTGCGGCCGGTAACCGGTGGTCACCGGGGTGGTCCGGCCGCCTTCCCGCGCCGACAGGACATACACCTGCGCGGTGAAACGGCGGCTCGGCGTCACGCTGCCGGGCGCCGCGACCACATGGCCGCGACGCACCCGGTCTCGCTCCACCCCGCGCAGCAGCAGGGCCACGTTGTCTCCGGCCTCCGCGGACTCCATCGGCTTCCCGAAGGTCTCCAGACCGATGACGACCGTCTCGGTGTCCGGGCCCAGCACCGACACCCGGTCACCGACCCGCACAGTGCCGCGCTCGACGGCTCCGGTGACGACGGTGCCCCGGCCGGTGATGGTCAGGACGTTCTCCACCGACAGCAGGAACGGCGCGTCGGTGTAGCGGACCGGCATCGGCACGTACGTGTCGACGGCGTCCAGCAGCGCCTCGACGGCAGCGGTCCACCGCGGGTCGCCCTCCAGGGCCTTCAGACCCGACACCCGTACGACGGGGACACCGTCGCCGCCGTAGCCGTGCGCGGAGAGCAGCTCGCGGACCTCCAGCTCGACCAGGTCGGTCAGCTCGGGGTCACCCGCGTCCGCCTTGTTGAGGGCGACGACGATGTGGTCGACACCCACTTGACGGGCGAGCAGGACGTGCTCGGCGGTCTGCGGCATGATCCCGTCGAGCGCGGAGACGACGAGGATCGCCCCGTCGAGCTGGGCGGCGCCGGTGACCATGTTCTTGATGTAGTCGGCGTGTCCCGGCATGTCGACATGCGCGTAGTGACGGGTGTCGGTCTCGTACTCGACGTGCGCGATGTTGATGGTGATGCCGCGCCGGGTCTCCTCCGGCGCCCGGTCGATCCGGTCGAACGGGACGAACGTGCCGGTTCCGCGGTCGCTGAGGACCTTGGTGATGGCGGCGGTCAGGGTGGTCTTGCCGTGGTCGACGTGGCCCATGGTGCCGATGTTGAGGTGCGGCTTGGTGCGCACGTATGCCGTCTTGGGCATGGCTCATTCCTTGGAATTCGAAGCTGAGAGAGAAGACCCCAGGGCCTTGCCGACCCTCCCCTTACGGGGTCCGCCGGACTGTCGGGGGAGGGTCAGCTTCGGGCGCCGCCGATGGGCGCTGCGGCAGCGGTGAACGCTGCCGCTGCGACAAGTGCCGCTGCGGTGACGGGGTTCACGGCAGCCTTCGGCGCGTCCGCGACTGCGGACTGCGCTGCGAGGAAGACGTACCGGAACATGGGTCCGATCATGGCCGACGGGCACGGCCACGTCGAATGGTTTTCCGGCGGACACCGCAGGCCGGACACGGAAGTTCGGGTTCCGCCCGGCCGTCGGAGATGCCTGGTCCGCGGGACGCCGGCAGCGCGGGAGCGAATCGGGCGCCTGGCTCGTACCGTGCACATTGCGGCGATCACACGCGGGCGTCGGTTAGTCTCCCCGCATGCTCGACCCCGTCCCCGCCGCCCGGCCCACAGGCGGCCTCGCCGTGCGCTGTACGAGGGCGCTGCTCTCGCCCTGGTCCCGGTTCTCGCTGCTCGTGGCCGTGCTGCTGGCCGCCGCGGCGACGATGCTGTTCCTCGAACCCCAACGGCTGCTCGCCACCGGCTGGCCTGCCCAGCTGAGCGGTGGCGCCGCCGCGGTCGTACTGTTCGGTGTCGCGTACGGCGTGTGCACCGTGGCCTTCGTACCGCGGCCACTGCTCAATCTCGCCGCCGGTGCGCTCTTCGGTTCGCAGGCGGGGCTGGCCGCTGCGCTGGCGGGTACGGTGCTCGGCGCGGGCATCTCGTTCGGGCTGGGCAGGGTGCTCGGGCAGGACGCGCTCCGTACGCTGCTGCGCGGGCGCTGGCTCAAGGCGGCGGACGGTCAGCTGAGCCGGCACGGTTTCCGCTCGATGCTGGCGCTGCGGCTGTTCCCCGGGGTGCCGTTCGCGGCGGCCAACTACTGCGCGGCCGTCTCGCGCATGGGGTATCCGCCGTTCCTGATGGCCACCGGACTCGGCTCGGTCCCGAACACCGCCGCGTATGTCGTCGCGGGCAGCGAGGCCTCGTCACCGACGTCGCCCGCGTTCCTGGCCGCGATGGGGTTCATCGTGCTGACGGGGCTCGGCGCGGCCGTCGTCGCCTGGCGCAAGCGCCACCGCCTCGCCGCCGAGTGATCCGGTACGCGTGGGAGCAGACACCGGGGCGGTGGGCGGGCGTGGGGGTACGCGTAACGCTGTTCATCTGAGGGCGATACCCTGCCCGCGACCGACCGAAGATCTCCGGGCCCGGCACGGCCCTGCTCTCATTCGACCGCAATGCGCACGTTGCCGACGGCCCTCACTGCCGTCGGCCGATGCACGATCACCCCCGGGATGGCCAAAGCCCCATGAGCTGGTTCGAATCGTTCGTCCTGGGCCTCGTTCAGGGACTGACCGAGTTCCTGCCGATCTCCTCCAGCGCACATCTGCGGCTCACCGCAGCGTTCGCCGGCTGGCACGACCCGGGTGCGGCGTTCACCGCCATCACCCAGATCGGCACGGAGGCGGCAGTCCTCATCTACTTCCGCAAGGACATCGTCCGGATCGTCTCGGCCTGGTTCCGCTCGCTGACCGACCGGTCGATGCGCAGCGACCACGACGCCCAGATGGGCTGGCTGGTCATCGTCGGTTCCATCCCCATCGGCGTGCTCGGCGTAACGTTCAAGGACCAGATCGAGGGGCCCTTCCGCGATCTGCGGCTGATCGCCACCACCCTGATCGTCATGGGCATCGTCCTCGGCTTCGCCGACCGTCTCGCCGCCCGCGACGAGGCAGGCGGCAGGCACCGGGCCGCCAAGGAGCGCAAGACACTCAAGGAACTCGGCGTCAAGGATGGCCTGATCTTCGGCTTCTGCCAGGCGATGGCCCTGATCCCGGGTGTCTCCCGCTCCGGCGCCACCATCAGCGGCGGTCTGCTGATGGGGTACACCCGCGAGGCGGCGGCCCGTTACTCCTTCCTGCTCGCGATCCCGGCGGTGCTCGCCTCGGGAGTCTTCGAGCTGAAGGACGCGGGGGAGGGACATGTGTCGTGGGGGCCGACGATCTTCGCGACATTCATCGCATTCGGCGTGGGCTATGCCGTTATTGCCTGGTTCATGAAGTTCATCACGACCAAGAGCTTCATGCCGTTCGTCATCTACCGCGTGCTTCTCGGGCTGCTCCTGTTCGCACTGGTGGCGGCCGGGGTGCTGAGCCCGCACGCGGGCGAGTCGGCGGGGTGATCCGGGTTCGGTCCAGGCCTCGACCCTGGCTTTGAACCGGAGAGACCTGTCCGTAGTCGGCGCTGCTGCAGCCGCTGACCTCAGACACGACGATGCCCCCGCCACCCAGGATGGGCGGCGGGGGCATGCGTGCTCAGGCGGCGTCCTCTGCGGCCGGCGGAATGTCGGGTTCGAGGAACAGCCCGGCGTACTGGGGCTTCGGCTGCTCCTCGACGAGTCCGCGGTCGACGGGCGTCCCCAGGTCGGCGGCGCTGTCGTCGAGGCGCCGCTGCATCTGCCGCTGCGGAATATCAGCCATCAAGTCTCCTGTACATGGCGGTAGCTGTGAGCCCCCAGGCCGAGCAGGTTGCGTGACTGGTCCGGGGACGGTGTCTCGGCACCAGTACGGCGGCACACCAGGGCATCCGGATCATCCGGTGGGGCCTGGAGAGAGTATCCGTCCGGACAAGTCTGCCCGTCGGCGCCGCCCTTGTCGTCTTTACCGTTCTTGCCGTCGGTGCCGGGCGGGCCGGCAGGACCGGTGTCTCCCTCCGGGCCGATGATGGACTGGCCGTCCGCGCCCGGGGCACCCGTGGGGTGGCAGGCCGACGCCAGTAGCGCCGCCTTCACCGTCGGCACCAGGGCTGCTGCTCGGGTCCAGTCGGGCCGGTCGGACCTGGCTCGCCCTGCGGCCCTTGGTGGGCCGACGACGGGCCGTTCGTCATCCACCACGTGCGCGCTGGTGACGGCGGGGGCTGAGCCCGCACATGGCGAGTCGGCGGGCTGGCGCTGCGTACGCGCGCCCGTGAGGCCCGGGGGCCGGCTCCCCGTCCGACGGCTCAGCGCTTCGCCCTGCGATGGGCCAGCAGCCCGCCGATCACCAGCCCGACCAGCAGGGTCACGGTCAGTACCGCCCAGAGCGGCAGGGTGACGGTGGGTATCCACAGCCGGATGCCGACCGATTTGGTGTTCGCGGCGATGAACCAGATCGCAAGACCGATCAGTACCAAGATCCCGATGGTGCGTATCCGCACGTCCCGGCCCTTGACGGAGAGGGTCGGCGGGGCGTGCGGTCGAGACGTCTTCTGTGCCATGGTTCCAGTATCGAGCGATTCAGGCGATTAGTCCTGACAGGTCTCATTCATCGCTCTGCGCAGCGGGCTCGGCGCCGGCCAGCGCCACACCACCTCAGCGAAATGGCGTGGCGGTGAGGGTCAGGGTATGTCGCCCTGCCAGTCCCACCGGTCGAAGTCACCGTCCCTGGGTCCGTACTCCGCTCGGCCGCCCGGGCCGAACCGCCCGATCTCCGTGTTCAGCGCCGCTCCCTCGCGCAGTGCCGTCTCCGTCCAGCCGGTCACATCGAGAAGCAGCCCGTCGAGCGGGCCGCCCACCAACTCCCGGTAGGAATGACCCGGCTGGGGCCCAGGGTCGGGATCGTCATGGTCGGCGCCGTACACGCGCCGCTGCCGCATCAGCTCGTCCATGGGGGCAGGATCGCATCCGGCACTGACAATCGCAGTGGGCCGGAGGCCATCGCCGGACCGCGACCGGCCGTAGCGTACATGGCATGCCGCGGACCGGCGCGGGTGGTGGCTCCGCCCGGATCTTCCCGGGCAGATGGGGCCGAAAGTCCCTGCCGTACGACGTGTGCGCGTACCAGCCTGGGACATGTACCGCCGGAACCTGGAGGAAATCATGACCACCACCGAGCTTCCCGTGATCGCAGCCGTCGACGGCTCGTCGCACAGCCGTGAGGCACTCGACTGGGCCGCCCACGAAGCTGTCCGCCGGGGGCTCCCGCTGGTGATCGTGCACGCCCGGACGCCCAACCGGCGCACCGGTCAGGAGACACAGCAGCGCGAGGCCGAGGAACTGCTCACCCAGTCCGTACGAAGGGTGTCCGAGATCGTTCCGGATCTGCACCCGTCGACGCTCGCACCGCTGGACTTCCCCTCGGCGGCGCTCACCTCGCTGAGCCGTGATGCGTCGCTGGTGGTCGTCGGCTCGCGCGGTCTGGGCGGTTTCCGGTCCCTGATGCTCGGCTCCAACAGTCTGGCGACCGCCTCAATGGCCCAGTGCCCCGTCGTCGTCATCCACAGCGGACCTTCGGACGAGGACGAAGGGGAGGCGAACCAAGCGTTTCCCGACATTGTCGCGGGCGTGGCCGCCGACGAGAGCAGCGAAGCGGTACTGGAATTCGCCTTCGCGACGGCCGCTTCCCGGCCCGGTGCGCGACTGCGGATCGTGCACGGCTGGACGATGTTCTCCTCGATGCTGTCCGGCGGCCCGGTCTTCGACCGGGACGCGGCGGCAGGTGCGGCCGAGCGCACCCTCGCCGAACTCACCGCCGGCTGGCGGGAGAAGTACCCGCAGGTCGAGGTCGTCAGGGAACCGGTCGGGGGTTCCGCCGCACGCACTCTGGTCACGGCCTCGGCGACCGCGGCGCTGACCGTGATCGGGCGGCGCAGGGGTGGTGAGGCCCTCGGGCTCGGGCTCTCCCCCGTCGCACAGACCACGCTCACGCATGCGCTCGGCCCGGTGGCCGTGGTGCCCTGCTGAGGGTTGTGCCGGCCCGTCGTGCGTGCACGCCCCTTGGCCTCGGACGCCGGCGGGCAGAGACTGACCCGATGACGCAGCGCGTGGATCTCTCGACCGTGATGGACCAGCTTTCCATCGATGCAGTGATCACCGGCTATGCGATGGCGGTGGACGACGGCGAATGGGGGGACTACCGGGCCCTGTTCACCGCGGACGGCCGCGCCGACTACCGCAGCGCGGGCGGTATCGAAGGGCCTGCCGCCGAGGTCGCCCGGTGGCTCGCGGAGACCATGCGGCTGTTCCCCGTACGCCAGCATCTGATCGTCAACCGCCGGCTCGACATCCAGGACCTGGGCGGCTATCCGGGCGACCGGGCCGAAGTGCGGGCCGACTACCTCAACCCGATGCGGCTGGACAGCACGGCGGGCGGCGAAGGCGGCTCCGGGGCAGGGGCGACCGCGCCGAACTTCGTCTCCGGCGGGCGGTACGCCTTCACGCTGTCGCGTACGGGGAACGGCTGGCGGATCCGGACTGTGACCGTGCACGAGAAGTGGCGCGGCGCAGCTGACTCGCTCACCCCCGCCTGAGCCCGCCCCCCGGTGCTTGCGCCCTCTCGCGCCGGGAAAGAACTGCGGAACGGGTGACCAGGGGGGACACTGCTGATCAGCAGGACGAGGAGGCGCGGCATGCGGATTCCGGCCGGTCGGCGCGAGCAGTGGGAGCGGATGCTGCGGTCCGGCCGGTGGCGCGGCTGCTTCGCGCTGCTCGCCGGTGCGCTGCCCGCGCTCGCCTTCCCGGCGCCTTCCCTGTGGTGGCTCGCCTATGTCGGTCTGGTGCCGTGGCTGCTGCTGCTCCGGTCCGCCGGTACGGGGCGCCGGGCGGCGCTCGACGGCTGGCTCGGCGGGATCGGCTACCTGCTCGCCGTGCATCACTGGCTGGTGCCGAGTCTCCATGTGTTCATCGTGGTCCTGGCGGCCCTGCTCGGTCTGCTGTGGGCGCCGTGGGGTCTGCTGGTCTTCCGGGTACTGCGCGCGCCGGTTTCGGTCGCAGCAGCCATGGCCGCGGTCGTCGTCGTGCCGTGCGGCTGGCTGATGATCGAGCTGGCCCGCTCCTGGGAGGGCCTCGGCGGTCCCTGGGGGCTGCTCGGCGCGAGCCAGTGGGAGGTGGCTCCGGCACTGCGCGTGGCATCCGTCGGCGGGGTGTGGCTGGTGAGCCTTCTGGTAGTCGCGGTGAACACCGCCGTCGCCCTGTTGTTCATGGCCGCCACCGCCCGTACGGTCGCCGTCGCCGGCATCGTGGTGTACGCCCTGGCCGTGGGGGCGATGGTGCAGTGGGCACCGCAGCCCGAGCAGTCGGGCGTGGCCCGGATCGCCGTCGTACAGCCGGGTGTGATCGCGGGTCCCCACAGCGTTGAGCGTCGGCTCGCCGTCAGTGAGCGGCTGACCGGAGAGCTGGCGGGACGCGATCTCGATCTGGTGGTGTGGGGCGAGAGCAGTGTCGGTGTCGATCTCACCCGGCACCCGGAAATCACCGCCCGGATCGCGGCCCTCTCGCGTCGAGTGGGGGCGGACGTGCTGGTCAACATGGACGCCCGGCAGACCGGTGGATCGGGTCGGACGGGAATCTTCAAATCCGCGGTGCTGGTGGGTCCGGACGGACTGACCGGGGACCGGTACGACAAGATGCGGCTGGTGCCGTTCGGCGAGTACATCCCGGCCCGTTCGGTGCTCGGGTGGGCCACGTCGCTCGGCAGGGCGGCGGGCGAGGACCGGCTGCGGGGCACCCACCCGGTGACGATGTGGCTTCCCGGAGCCGCCGGAGGGAAGGGTCTGCGCATCGGGCCGCTGATCTGCTTCGAGTCCGCGTTCCCCGACATGAGCCGGCGGCTGACCCTGGACGGAGCGCAACTGCTGATCGACCAGTCGTCGACCGCGACGTTCCAGCACAGCTGGGCTCCTGAACAGCATGCCTCGCTCGGGGCGCTGCGGGCTGCCGAGAACGGCCGCCCGATGGTGCACGCGACGCTCACCGGCGTCAGTGCGGTGTACGGCCCGCAGGGCGAGCGGATCGGGGCCCCGCTGGGTACGGACACGAGCGGGGCTGCCGTGTTCGATGTACCTCTGGCGTCCGGTACGACGCTCTACGTACGGCTGGGCGACTGGCCGGTGCACGGGGCGTCGGCGGTGCTGGCCGTTTTCTGCGCCTTCGAAGGGGTGCGATCGCTCCGGAGGCGCCACCGGGGCGGGTCGGCCGCTGCGGGGGGTGCGGCGGCTCCGGTGGTTGCCTCACCCGCCGAAACCAACGAATCCACCGGTCGCTCCAAGTCGTGAGCGCGGCGACCGGCCGGACTATCCGGGGCCGTTCACGGAGACGATGTGGCCCTGGGCGTCGACGGTGAGCGAGACCCTCTCAACCTTGTTGGTCACGGCCAGCGCCAGCCACACGGCGCCCCAGAGAAAGCAGGTGAACACCATCAGGATGGCGTGAAGCACGTGGTTCAGCGGCCGGCCCCGGACCATGACGACCTGTGTCTCGGAGCGTGACTCCACTCGCCAGCCGCTCGCGATCCGCTGATTGACCGCCCAGTCGAGGATCAGCCCGCGCTGCATCGCGTCGGGCGGCCGCCCGTCGGCCGAGTAGTAGCCGGGCGGCGGCTGGAGTGCTCCCCAGCCCTTTGGCTCGTCGTGGGGCCTCACGAGGTCACCTCCACGGGCCGGTGGTCCATCACCCCAGCCTGCATCGCAGCGGGACCCGACGCATCCCGAGGCCGAAGGGCCCCGGCCGGACACGGCTCCAGAGCCTGTCCGGCCCTGACCCGCCGGAAAGACCCTAGGCGAGGTCCAGGTCACGCAGGACGCGCTCGCACAGCTCATGCGTCTGCAGGGCGTCCCCGGCGCTCAGCACCTTTCCGGCCCGCACGGCGTCCAGAAAGGACAGCACGCTCTGCTCAATGCCACGCTGGCGGGCCACCGGCACCCAGTCGCCGCGCCGTCGTACGCTCGGCTGCCCCTTGTGATCGATCACCTCGGCGAGGTTGACGACCTCGCGCTTGGAGTCCTGGCCGGAGACCTCCAGCCGTTCCTCGTTCGAGCCGCTGAGCCGGTTCATCGCGCCGATGGCGGTGAATCCGTCACCGGCCAGTTGCAGCACGACATGGTGCATCAGACCGTCGCGGATCCTGGCCTGTACGACGGTGTGCTCGATCGGCCCCGGCGCCAGGAAGCGCAGTGTGTCGACGACATGGATGAAGTCGTCGAGCACCATGGTCCGTGGATCCTCGGGCAGGCCCACCCGGTTCTTCTGCATGAGGATCAGCTCGCGCGGGTGCTCGGCGCACTGCGCGTAGCCGGGCGCGACCCTGCGGTTGAAACCGACGGCGAGGCTCACTCCACGCTCTTCGGCGAGGCCCACCAGCCTCTCGGAATCGGCGAGTTCATAGGCCAGCGGCTTGTCGACGTACGTGGCGACGCCCGCGTCCAGCAACCGGCCCACGATCTCCGGGTGTACGGCGGTCGGTGCGTGGACGAACGCGGCGTCCAGGCCCTCGGCGAGCAGCGATTCGAGGTCGGTGTGGCGTTGCCCCGACGGGATCCGGTGGGTCTCGGCGACCGCGGTCAGAGTGGCGGGGGTACGGGTCTGCAGATGCAGTTCGACGCCGGGCAGGGTCGTCAGAACCGGCAGATACGCCTTCTGCGCGATGTCGCCGAGCCCGATGCAGCCGACCTTCACAGGGGTCTCCCTCTCGCTGTTCAGCGCCGACCGGCGCGGTGTTCACCGGTTGAGCGTGCCCCGTCGAGCTCTTCGACCCGATGTCTGCCGCAGTGACCTGTGCGCTTGCTTCGTCGGGGCAGCATACGTGTGCTGCGGCGGCTGCCGGTCCGCGATGCCGTCGAAGGTGCGCAGGACGAGAGTGGGCCCGAGTCGCGAGACGGTGGACATCAGGGCGTCGCTCAGCGCCACGGCCGGGGCACTGGTCAGGCGCACCGGCGCATCAGCTCCGCCTTTTCGTCGTCGGCGGCATGGTCACCGGCGGGGGCGACGGCGGCCCCGTAGGCGTATGGGCGGCCGCCCTTGAGCCCCTGGCTGCCGGTGGACGAGCGCGCCGGACTCCCCCGGGGTTCGACGTCCGATGACGCACGCACTCGGCAGTCCCTGCTGGAGGTGACGGTGCGACGGCCGACGGAGCGCGAGGCGCGGGTGCTCGCACCCGGTGAACTTCCGGTCTCGGGCACTGGCAGGACGGACGGCCCGGACGCCGACGCGGAGGGCGGCCCGGAAGGCGGTTCAGGCAGCGGCCCGCACGGCGGTTCGGGCACCGGCGCGGAGAACAGCGCGCGCATCGGCCCGGAGGCGCTGGTCGCCGGTCTCGCGCCGGCCCTGCACCGGTATCTCACCCGCCGCTACGAGCTCGCCCTGGAGGCCACCCGGTGCCCGGAGCTGCGGGAGTTCTTCGACGCGACGGGCCGGCAGTTCCGCGAGCCGCTGATGACGCTGATGACGGCGGCCGGGTCGGCCGAGCATGAGCGGCACAGCCTGTCCGTGGTGGCCTGGTGCGAGGGACTGATGTTTTCGTGCGCCGCGGGGGCGTACCACCGCTCCGTTCCGACCACCGAACTGCTGCTCGGGACGCTCGGATCGCAGGCGGCATTGCGCTGACCGGCGTCACTCGTGCGGGCCAATCTTGGCTTCCCGGCTCACTCAAAACCGGGTCCGCACAGCAGAGTTGATCAGGTGCAACGAACCCGAATCACCGTGAAGCTCTTGGTCGGCATGGCGGTCACGACACTGTCCGGCTGTGTGTCCGTGGCGCCGCAGCCGGACGTTCCGTCCCGGCCCGGGGCCAGTCGGCCCGCCCAGGACCTGGCGCCACAGATCGTGCAGCCGCCGGTACACGACAGTCTGGGAGCCGTACCGGCCCCCGAGCCGTCCGCCTCCGTATCCACCCCGGCACCCGGCGCACCGCCCGACACCCGCCGCGCCGCGCCCCGCGCACCACAGCAACGGAAGCACCCCGGGGCGGCGCGGCCTCGACCGCGTCAGGCCCCGCCCGCCGTGTCCGCGCCCGTCCCGGCCCTGCCGGACCCCGCCACCGGGAAGGACGTCTGCGCACTGGGACGGGGATACGGGCACTGGCCCGCGGGCAGTCCGCAGTCCCGTATCTGCGAGCACACCTACGGCCGCTGAAACCGGCAGGCGAGAGCCGAGCGGGTGGCCCGTCCGCCATGGACGGGCCACCCCTTACAGCTCCCGCAGCCTCAGCTCCAGCCGCGCGATCGCCGCGCGGACCCCTCCCCCGTACCCGTCGTCAGCCCCGTCGTCCGCGAGCACACCGGAGGCGGCACGGGCCCGGTCCAGATGAATCCGGGCCGCCTCGGGACGGTGGAGCTTCACATAGTCCGCCGCCAGATTGAGATGGAGCGAGGGATAGAACGCCCGCACCGCGAGCGCATCGGAGTGCTGTACCGCGCGCTCGTCGGTCAGGCTGCCGACCGCGGTCAATGCCCTCAGGTCCCAGGCCAGCTCATCACCGGGGTCGTCCTGCGTGTCGGCCATGTAGTGGGCGAGGGTGCAGCGGTGCAGGGCGTCCCCGTCCTCGCCGATCTCGGCCCAGAGCTCGCCGAAGCGATTGCGGGCCTCCTCCCGGTCGCCGCCGTGCAGCAGCATGATCGCCTGGCCGATCCTGGTCATGACGGCATCCTTCGACGCCTCCCGCTGCTCAGTCACTGCGGCCTCCCTGTCCACGTCCACCCGTTTCCGTTCGACGCTAGCCGCAGCCGCGGCCAATCCCGCTGAGGCTCGGGCGGGCGTCCCGGACCTGTCCACCGGGCGCCCACCCCCGGCCCGGACCCGTCCACCGGCGCCCGCCGCCGGCCCGGGCCGAACCGCAGCGTCAGCCCAGGTCGGGAATGCGCCAGTCGATGGCTTCGTGCCCCTGCGCCGCCACCGCCTCGTTGATCTGCGTGAACGGACGGGAGCCGAAGAACTTCTTGGCGGACAGCGGTGACGGGTGCGCACCCTTCACCACCACATGGCGCTCCTCGTCGATCAGCGGAAGCTTCTTCTGCGCGTAATTGCCCCAGAGCACGAAGACCGCCGGATCGGGCCGCGAGGCGACCGCGTGGATCACCGCGTCGGTGAACTTCTCCCAGCCCTTGCCCTTGTGCGAGTTCGCCTCGCCGGCGCGCACCGTCAGCACGGCGTTGAGCAGGAGCACACCCTGCTCGGCCCACGGCATCAGATACCCGTTGTCCGGGACCGGCAGGCCGAGCTCCTCCTTCATCTCCTTGTAGATGTTCCGCAGGGAGGGCGGCGTCTTCACGCCCGGCCGCACGGAGAAGCACAGCCCGTGTCCCTGCCCCTCCCCGTGATACGGGTCCTGACCGAGGACAAGGACCTTCACCTTGTCGTAGGGCGTGGCGTCCAGGGCCGCGAACACCTGGTCGCGCGGCGGATAGACCGGCCCCTTGGCCCGCTCCTCCTCGACGAACTCGGTGAGCTCCTTGAAATAGGGCTTCTGCAGCTCTTCGCCGAGGACGCCGCGCCAGGACTCGGGCAGCAGGTCGGTGTCGGTCACGTCAACAAACCTCCGTCAAGTAATCAGTTCTTCAACCGAGAACCTACCGGGGGCCACTGACAACGGACCCTGCGAGCCCTGCCGGGGCCTACCAGCTGGCCTTGCGGTACAGCTCCCACATCTGCATGACCGTCTGCGGGTCCAGGGCACGCTCGCCGCCCCCTATGTCCTCGCCCGCCGCGACGTACAGCTTGCCCTGCCACAGCGGCAGCAGCCGCACGTCGTCGACCAGGATCTGCTGCGCCCGTTCGAACTGCTTGCTGACCGCGCCCCGGTCGCTCTCCTTGCGGGTCTGCGGCAGCACCTGCTCGGTGATCTCGCTCTTCATGTACGGCATCCCGGTGATGCTGTCCTTGCCCACGAAGGGGGCGATGAAGTTGTCCGGGTCCGGGAAGTCCGGGAACCAGCCGCGGCCGAAGACGGGGTACTGGCGCTTGTTGAAGCCTTCCTGGAACTCCTTCCAGGGCTTGCTCTTCAGCGTGATCCGGAACAGCCCGGAGGCCTCCAGCTGTCGCTTCAGCTCGTCGAACTCGGGGGCCGTGGACGAGCCGTACCGGTCGGTCGTGAACCAGAACGTCATCGAGACGGGCTTGGTGATGCCCGCCTTGACGAGAATCCGCTTCGCCTTGTCCTTGTCCGGATCACCGTAGGCGTCGAAGAAACTGGTGGTGTGTCCGGCGATGCCCTTGGGGACCATGGAGTACAGCGGTTCGGCCGTCCCCTGGTAGACCTTGGCCACCAGGGCGTCACGGTCGACGAGCTGGGCGATGGCCCGCCGTACGGCCACATTCCCGGCGGCCGGGTCCTCGGGGTTGAAGACCAGGAAGCGGATGTCGGCGCCGACCGTCTCGACAATCTGCAGATTGCTGTTCTTGTCCTTGTTGTCTTCCAGGCTGACGACCTCCTCGGCGGTGAGGCCGCGGTAGATCGCGTCGATCTCGTTCTTCTTCAGCGCCGTGACCACGGGGGCGGAATCCTTGAAGTACCGGATGGTCACAGCGTCGTTCTTGCGGTTGGCGAAACCCTTGTAGTCCGGATTCTTCACCAGTTCGGCCCGGTTCCCCGGCTTGTACGAATCCAGGAGATAGGGGCCGGATCCGGTGACCTTTCCGTCGCTGCGGACCTTGTGATTCGAATAGTCGCTGGGCGCCACCAGCGACATCGCAGGCGTGGCGAGGACGAACGGGAATGTGGCGTCCGGCTTGGTGAGATGGAAGACGACCATGTCGTCCCCCTTGGTCTCGACCCGGTCGAGCGAGCCGAGCATGCCGACAGGGCCGCCCTTGACCTTGAGGGCCGTGATCCGGTCCATGGAGTACTTCACGGCCTCGGCGTCGAGTTTGTCGCCATTGGAGAATTTCAGGCCCTCGCGGAGTTTGCACCGGTAGGCCGTGCTGGTCGTGTCGGTGAATTTGCACCATTTCGCCGCATCGGGCTCGGGGCTGGTGCTGCCTGTGGGGAAACTCACCAGGGTCTGGAAGACATTCCGCATCATTTCCCAGGAGTTGTCCCACGCCGCCGCCGGATCGAGGGTGGAGGGCTCGCTGGTCGTACCGACGACTATCTTCTGCTCCGTTTTCGAGCCGCTGTCGGAGAGAAGTCCGCAGCCTGCCAGCAGAGAGAGGGAAGCAAGGACTGCAGCGGCCTGCAGACTGGCCCGGTAGAACACGTGAACGCTCCTCGATCAGCCATGGGTCGGCAGACCATACCGCAGTGCCTCGTCGGGTCAATCCGCAGGCCCGACGAGGCACTTGAGTCAATCAGGCCAAACCCGCTCAGGCCGCTCTCAGCTCACGCCCGCATTCAGGAAGATCCCGCCGTCGACCACCAGGGTCTGTCCCGTGATCCAGTCGCTCTGGCTCGACGTGAGGAACGCGGCGGCGCCGCCGATGTCCTCGGGGACCCCCAGCCGGCCCAGCGGATAGGCCGCGGCAGCCTCTGCCTCGCGGCCCTCGTAGAGCGCCTGGGCGAACCTCGTCTTCACGACCGCGGGGGCGATCGCGTTGACCCGGACCACCGGCGCGAACTCGTGCGCCAGCTGAAGGGTCAGGTTGACCATGGCGGCCTTGCTCATGCCGTACGCACCGATGAAGGGCGAGGCGGAGATACCGGCGACCGAGGCGATGTTGACGATCGCTCCGCCGTTCTCCTTCTGCCAGGCCCTCCAGGTCTGCTGGGCGAAACCGAGCGCCGAGATCACATTCGTCTCGAAGACCTTGCGGGCGACATTGAGGTCGAGCTCCGCGATCGGGCCGAAGACCGGATTCGTACCGGCGTTGTTGATCAGGAAGTCGACACGTCCGAACGCCTCCATGGTGCGCTCGACCGCCGCCGCCTGGTGCGCCTCGTCGTGCGCCTTGCCCGCCACGCCGATGACGCGGTCGGAGCCGAGTTGCTCGACGGCCTCCTTGAGAGCGTCCTCGCCTCGCCCGGTGATGCACACGCGGTCGCCGCGCGCCACGAGCGCCTCGGCGATGCCGTAGCCGATGCCCCGGCTCGCGCCCGTGATGAGCGCGACCTTCCCACTGTCCTGCACAGCCATGATGTCCGAAACCCTTCGGGTCAGTTGAGCGGTCCGCCGGCGACGTACATGACCTGGCCGGAGACGAAGCCGGCCTCGTCGCCCGCGAAGAAGGCGATGGCGTTGGCGATGTCCTCGGGGCGGCCGACGCGCTGCACCGGGATCTGGGTGGCGGCAGCGGCCTGGAACTCCTCGAAGCCCATGCCGACCCGGGCCGCGGTCTGCGCGGTCATCTCCGTGACGATGAAGCCGGGTGCGACGGCGTTGGCGGTGATGCCGAACTTGCCGAGCTCCTTGGCGAGGGTCTTGGTGAAGCCCTGCAGACCGGCCTTGACAGCCGAGTAGTTGGCCTGGCCACGGTTGCCGAGCGCCGAGGAGGAGGAGAGCGAGACGATACGGCCGAACTTGGCGTCCACCATGTGCTTCTGGACGGCCTTGGCCATCAGGAACGCGCCCTTGAGGTGCACGTTCATCACGGTGTCCCAGTCGGACTCGCTCATCTTGAAGAGCAGGTTGTCGCGGAGCACGCCCGCGTTGTTGACAAGGATCGTCGGGGCGCCGAGCTCGGCGGCGACCCGCGCAACCGCGGCTTCCACCTGGGCGCTGTCCGACACATCGCAGCCAACGGCGAGGGCGGTGCCCCCGGCGGCGGTGATCTTCTCGACGGTGTCCTTGCAGGCCGCCTCGTCGAGGTCGAGTACGGCGACGGCGCGGCCCTCGGCCGCCAGGCGTACCGCGGTGGCGGCGCCAATGCCCCGCGCCGCTCCGGTCACGATGGCGACGCGCTGCTCGGTGGTGGACATGCTTGGTTCTCCTCGCCCTTGGATCGCGGCTCAGCGGACGTCGGGGCACCCCCGGCACGGAACCTTCGCGTGCGCGGAGCCTTCCCGATAACTGAGCAACCGCTTAGTACCTTCAGCAGACGAGACGCTAGAAGCCCTGGCACTCGGTGTCAACGGCCCACGGCCGCAGGGGCGCATGTCACACCCGGCGGCGCCGCTGCCGCGGTGGCTGCGGGCGGCGCCGCAGGGCGGGCGGATCAGCGCACCAGCAGGTCGAGCAGCCGTTCGACCTCGGCCTCCGGGTCGGTCGTGAGACCGCTGTGCACGGGGCTCGGCTGGACAACGGTGGAACGCGGTGCGATCAGCCAGCGGAAGCGACGGCCTGCGTCGTCGCGGGCCGCCTGGCCCGCGTCCGTACCGCCGCGGCACACGCCCTCGACGGCATGCAGGGCGGCCCGTACACCGACCGCATCGGCGGTCGGGTCCAGGGCCTTCAGCTTGGTCTCGTCGAGATGGGTACGGGCGGCGACGAAACCCTGCGCGTGGCAGTAGACGACCACGCCCGCGTTGAAGAACTCGCCGCGCTGCACTCGCGGCACCACGCGCAGCAGCGCGTACTCGAAGACATCGCGCTTGGTCACCGCTGGCCGTCCTTGTCGTTCTTCTTCTTGGTGGGGTGCGGCCAGGGAGTGAGGTGCTCGGTGAGCCAGCCGGGGGCCTGCGACGGCTTGGGCTCGGTGGGGCCCTCCATGGTGATCCGCTCATGAATGGTGG
Source organism: Streptomyces sp. NPDC058239 (assembly GCF_042882185.1). Taxonomy (NCBI): domain Bacteria; kingdom Bacillati; phylum Actinomycetota; class Actinomycetes; order Kitasatosporales; family Streptomycetaceae; genus Streptomyces; species Streptomyces sp. NPDC058239. The sequence goes on along the minus strand of NZ_JBHVWS010000020.1, from coordinate 45,749 downwards.
CGGCGCGCGGCAGCAGCGCTGCCACATAGGCGCGGCGCAGTTCGTCGGTGGAGTCGAAGCCGGGCTCGTCCACCAGCCACTCGTCGGGGACATCGGCCGCGACCTCGGTGAGCAGTTCCTCGGTGACCAACGGGGCGAGCTCGGCGGCGGCCGTCGCGATATCGGGGGCGAACGGGGCCAGCGCATGGTCCGAGGCGTTGTACGGCTTGGCGGCGGAGGCCTGGGCGCCGGGCCAGTTGTGGTGCCAGATCATGGTGGCGCCGTGGTCGATGAGCCACAGGTCGCCGTGCCAGATCAGCATGTTCGGGTTGCGCCAGGACCGGTCGACGTTGTTGATCAGAGCATCGAACCAGACGACACGTCCGGCTTCCCGGGAGTCCACCTGGTAGGCGAGCGAGTCGAAGCCGATCGAGCCGGGCAGGAAGTCCATCCCGAGATTGAGCCCGCCGCTGGCCTTCAGGAGTTCCTGCACCTCCTGGTCGGGCTCGGCGAGCCCGATGACCGGGTCGAGCTGGATCTGTACGAGGTCGGGGACGCGAAGGCCGAGCCTGCGGCCGAGTTGTCCGCAGATGACCTCCGCGACCAGTGTCTTGCGGCCCTGTCCGGCGCCGGTGAATTTCATGACGTAGGTGCCGAGGTCGTCGGCTTCGACGATTCCGGGCAGCGATCCGCCCTCCCGCAAGGGCGTGACGTAGCGGGTCGCGGTGACTTCGGTGAGCATTTTTCCAGGCTATCCGGCGCTCGGACCGTACGATCCACGGTCGGGCCGGAGCCTCGGTCCTCCTGTGAGACCCGGTACGGACCCGGGGGAGAATCCGGGGAGTTGTGGGCCTGAACCGGCAGGTCTGCCGCGCGGGCACGGGCGCCGAGCCCGGGGCCGGAGCGCATCATGAGCGCGTGGACGGCCGACGCGGCCACGACACCGACGGGCAGGGCGAGGTCGGCGCCCCCGGCCCGGGGCACGGGCGAGCGGGCCCTCGACGCCCAGACAGCGAACAATCCCCGCGCGGCCGTTCCGTTCACGCTCGGGAATGTGATCGATGCCGTGGGCCTCTATGCGTCCGGCCCGATCGGAGACCGGCCCGATGCCGGATGCCGGATGCGTCAGTGTGCGGGGCGGGAATCGTGGAAGCCACGGAGCCCTCCGAGCGCCGGCCGTACCCACTCGCTCGCTTATTGGTCGCACACTCAATAGCCTCGCCGGTATGTCGTCAGACATCCAGCGGAAGCGGATTCATAAGACACCATCGGACCGACGTGCGGAAATCGTCGACGCAGCTGCCGCCGTCGCCCTGACCGAGGGGCTGGAGTGCATCACTCCGCGCCGGATCGGCGAGCAGCTCGATGTCCACCCGGGTCTCATCAGCCACTACTTCCCGGCGGTGGAGGACCTCGTGGCCGAGGCATTCGGCACTGCCGCGGCGCCGAACCGGACACCCTCGCACCCCACGGGCAGGGCGGCGGAAACGCCCACGAAGCACCTCGCGCGCTTCTTCGCACTCGCGACGGGTGCCGCATACGACGACATCAGCCGGCTCTGGATCAACGCGCGGCACCTGAGTCGCCATCGTCCCGTCTTGCGCGACAGGGTCGGCCGCCAGGAGGCCACATGGCGCAGCCGCCTGGGGGCCTCATCCGCGAGGGCGTGGACCGAGGAGAGTTCCGCACCACTGACCTGTATGTGACGACCATTCAGATCTTGGTTGTCATCGACGGTCTCGGCGCGCACGCCAACACCGACACCAGAAACCGCCCCGAAGCGGTGACACGGATGGCTGTCAGCACGGCCGAACGCGAGCTCCTGGAGAGCAGCGCGCTCATGGACCAGACCGGTGCGCTCGGAGTCAGCCGGACCGGCCCCTCCTCTTCGCCGCGTTGCGCGAGGGAAAATCGGTCTTCCGCACGAACGACGCGACAGCTCGCTGACCCCGCATCGTCACCGCGCGGGAAACCCCGGAGACGTATCGCCTACGAACACAGCCTCGCCTCGACCCGGCTGCGGAGAAGCTCATATTCCTCACGGAGCCGCACGATCTCCGCAGGCCGTTCAATCACAACTCCGCCGACCACTTTCTCATCGGGGCCGAACTGCTCGCGGGTGAGATCGACTTCGATCCCCATGCCCAGACGGTTCCACCAGTGGTAGTCCACTCGCTCGCCATTGACATGAACCTCACCGCGCATCAGCTCACCGCCCAACAGGTCATGCACCACCAGGGCGGTGACACCGCACTGGTCGCGCGCCGGATTGTCCGGGGTCCAGTTCGGACGGTGATCCGGCGTCGTGGTGTCCGCGCCCCAACCGCCGCGAATGGCCCGCTCAAGATCGTTGAAGTTCCTCAGTGTCATACCGCTCAGCCTTGCAGACGCCTCTGACAGTCACGCGCGATGCGTGGCCTTCCCGCAGCCCGGCCCGTGCCTGGGCAAGGGCCGGTCAGTCCGGATTCCGCCTGTCGCACTGTCTCCATCGCTCCCCCGTTCGACTCCACGGCTGACGACGCACTCGACACCCGCGATTCCCCCGGCAGCCCGTCCGTACCCTCCGCTTCTCGCTCGGAGGTCTTCCACGCGGCGATCGCCGGTGGTGCGCCGACCGACCGACGGCTCTGCGACACCCATTGGGAGGAACGGCTTCTCGGCCACCCGGATGTACTTCCGGAGAACCATGACCGCAGTTCACTGCACTCGGAGGCGGCCTGGCTGACACGCCCTCTCATGCTGGTGCACGGACGTGCCGATGACAATGTGGCCGTCGCTCACACGCTGCGGTTCTCCGCCGCGCTGCTGGCTGCGGGCCGGTCGCACACGGTTCTGCCGTTGTCCGGGTCCGGCCATGCGGTCACCCGGTGAGGAGACAGTCGGCAATCTGTTGCTGCTGGAGCGGGACTTCCTCAAGAAGTCCCTGGGGCGTTGAACGCGGGCGTTCAGCTGCGCGTACCCCTGGTCGGACACCTAAGTCATGAACATCGCGGAAAGGAAAGCCAGCATGAGCGCATCGCAGGACCACGAGGTCCGTCCCGGGCGTCGGACCGTTGTCGCAGCGGTCGGGGCCGTCTCGGTGGCTGCCGTACTCACCGCGTGCGGCAGCCAGAAGGACTCGGGCGGTTCGGATGCGGTCGAGCCGGCCGGCGGCGGATCGGACGGCGGCGGACCCGCTCTGGCGAAGACCGCCGACATTCCGGAGGGCGGCGGAAAGATCTTCGCCGACCAGGGCGTCGTGGTGACGCAGCCCAAGGCCGGCGAGTTCAAGGCGTTCTCGTCGAAGTGCACCCACCAGGGATGCGCGGTGTCGAGCGTGTCGGACGGAGCCATCAACTGCCCCTGTCACGGAAGCAAGTTCGATGTGGCGACGGGCAGTGTGACGGCAGGTCCGGCCACCCAGCCGCTGCCCGCGCGGCCGATCACGGTTGAGGGCGACTCGATCAAGCTCGCGCCCTAGCCCCGGTCCGGCCTGGTCCGCCGATCAGGCCCCGGCACGCCCTCGGCTCCGCCAGCAGCCGAGCACGTCATCGGTGGTCGTGATGGTGGCGACGAGGGCAAGTGTGTTGCGGATCATCGCGGGGGTGTAGTCGGCCGGCACCCCCGCGATGGCGTCGGACGGCACCACCGCCGTATATCCGAGATTCACCGCGTCGAACACGGCATTGGGGATGGCGACATTGGCCGAGACGCCGGTGACGACGAGCGTCCGGCAGCCGAGGTTGCGGAGCAGTGCGTCCACATCCGTGCCGGCGATGGGCGAGAGGCCGTGGAGTCTGTGCACGACAAGGTCTTCGTCCGCCACCTCGATGGGTGCGGCGATCCGTACCGCCATGGTGCCCGAGTGCTGTTGTACGGGCAACCGGCCGGCGGCCCGGAAGAGGCGGGCGTTGTTGTTGGCACCCCGCCCGTCGGGACGACGCTCGGCCACCGCGTGCAGTACCTGGACCCCGGCCTCGTGGGCGGCTGCGACCAGTCGGGCGACGCGGTGGAGGGCGCCGGAGGACCTGACCTCCTCGGCCAGTTCGGGCAGCGCGCTGCCCGGGCCCACGACGCCCTGCTGGCATTCGACCGTCAGGAGCACGGTGGTGGCCGGATCGAGCTGCTCGGCGAGCTGTTCCTTCGACGGCACGGCTGCCCCTTTCGGTGGCGGATCGGGCGCGCGAGGTTAGCCGCCATTGCGTGATGAGGGAATGGACCCCATGCTTTCTGACACAGAGTCAGCTATCGGGAGGGGCGCCCAATGGCCGCCATTCAGCGACGGGGCCGTCGGATCATGATGACGGACGCGGAACGCGACACCTATCTCGTCGAGCAGCGCACTTGCCGGGTCGCCACCGTGTCCGCGGACGGCCGCCCGCATATCGGCGCCCTCTGGTTCACCTGGGACGGCACCTCGATCTGGCTGTACTCCATCACCCGCAGCCTGCGCTGGTCCCAGCTGCGCAAGGATCCGAGAATCGCGGTGGTCGTGGACGACGGGGTGGAATACGCGGATCTGCGCGGCATCGAACTCTCCGGCGCGGCCGTCCCTGTGGGCGAGGCACCCCGCACCGGCGAACCGTGCCCGGAACTCGACGTGCCGGAGAGGCTGTTCGCGGCGAAGTACTTCGGGATGGACACCATGCCGCACGACGGCCGGCACGCCTGGCTGCGACTCACCCCTCAGTCCATCACCTCCTGGGACTTCCGGAAGCTCGCAGGACCGTCCGCGACCTGAGGCCCCCTTCTCCGTCCTACGACGACGGCGCATCCAGCTCCCGACCGGCCATCCGCAGCGCCGCCACGGCCGCCCTGATCGACGGACGCCGGTCCGCGTCGGTACGCCACACGGCATGGACGTGTCGTCGCATCTTCTGTCGTACGGGCACGAGCCGCACCCCGTCGGGCACCGGCCCTCGGCCCAGCCGCGGCGCCACACAGACCCCCATCCCTGCAGCGATCAGGGCGAGTTGGGTGTGGTGCTCGCCCGCCAGATGCGCGATGCGCGGTTCGATGCCCTTCGAGCGCAGAGTGAACATCAGCCAGTCGTAACAGAATTCGCCCTCCGGCCATGACACCCATTCGTCGTCGGCGAACTCCTCCAGGTCCACCTCCGCCCGGTCCGCGAGCCGATGACCGGCCGGCATCGCGATGTCCGGTGCGTCGTCGAGGAGTTCGGACTTGGCCAGGCCACCGGGCACCGGCAGCCGCTTGTTGCTCCAGTCCAGCACCACCGCAAGGTCGACGTCGCCCCTGATCACCGCACGGATTCCATCCTCGGGCTCCAATTCCCGTGTGCGTACACGGAGTTCGGGGTGATCGGCGCGCAGTGCGAGGAGCGCCGCGGGAAAGAGTCCACGCGCTGCGGTCGGAAATGCGGAGAGCCGGATCTCGCCCACCACCTCACCGCGCTGCGCCTCGATGTCGGACTGGGCCAGCGCCACCTGGGACAGGATCCGGGCCGCGTGGTCGGCGAGCAGTTGACCGGCGTCGGTGAGCCGGATCCCGCGGCCGTTCTTGGCGAGGAGCTGCTGCCCCACCTCCCGCTCCAGCTTCGACATCTGCTGGGAGACCGCCGATGTGGTGATGTGCAGCCCCTCGGCGGCACCGCTGACCGAACCGTGCCGGGCGAGGGCATCCAGGGTACGCAGGCGCTCCAGGTTCAACATGTAAGCAATGCTACGCGAATTCCCGCACAAAATCTCACTTGTCCTACGCGATTGTTTTCGTCATGGTTGACCCCATGAGCGCCCCTGCCACGCCGAGAACCACTCCTCCCGCCAAGCCCTCCGCCCCTGCCCCGCCGGCCGGGACGACCGCTCATCTGGGGTTTCAGCTTCCTTCTGATCAAGGTCGGAACCGAGGGGTACGCCCCGTTCCAGGTGACTCTCGGCCGCCTTCTGTCGGGCACGGCAGTGCTTGCCGTCGCGATGGCGGTACGGCGTGAGCGGTTGCCGCGCGGCGCCCGCACGTGGGGGCACCTTGCCGTCGCCGCGTTCTTCCTGAACGCACTGCCGTTCTCGCTCTTCGCGTACGCCGAGCTGAGCATCCCGTCGACGCTGGCCGGAATCTGCAATGCGACCTCGCCCCTGTGGGGCATGGCGCTTTCGCTCGTCGCACTCTCCGAGGACCGGCCGACCCGTCGCCGCGTCGCCGGACTCGGGCTCGGATTCCTCGGTGTACTTACCGTGCTGGGCGCCTGGCAGGGCTTCTCCGGGCTGGACTTCAGCGGTACGGCCATGGCTCTGCTCGCTTCCCTCAGCTATCCGGTCGGCTGGATCTACGTCCGCAGGACGCTGGCGGGCAGCGGTTCGTCCACTCTGGCCCTGACCGGCAGCCAGCTCTTTCTCGGCACGGTGCAGATCGCCCTGGTGACCCCGCTGTTCACATCGGCTCCCGATGGATTTCCGCTGCTCCCGACGCTTGCCGTGGTCGCCCTGGGGGCGCTCGGCACGGGCCTCGCGGTGCTGATGCAGTACGGCCTGGTGGAGGAGGTCGGACCGACGACCGCACAGATGGTGACCTACTTCATTCCGGTGATCGCCACCGCGGCCGGAGTCGTCGTGCTCGGCGAGCAGCTGAGCTGGAACACTCCGGTCGGCGCGCTCGTGGTCCTGGCAGGTGCCGCTCTCACCCAGAGCAGGGCGCGCAGCGGCAAGGCCCGGACCGAGGCTCAGCCGTAGTTCAGCGGTTTCGCCGGTCCCGCCGCTGCCGCCACCGCATCGGCCAGCGGCCCGATGTCGGCCCCGGCCAGCGGTGAGACGGTGAGCCGTATCCCCTGGGGCGCGGTCATCCGGAACCGCGCCCCGGGCGCCACCGCCCAGCCTGCGTGCAGCAGCCGCGCCACCGCACCGGTCTCGTCGGCGACCGGTACCCACACGTTCATGCCACTGCGTCCGTGCGCCTCCACGCCCCGCTCCTCCAGCGCCTTCACGAGCGCGTCCCGCCGCTCTGCGTACGCCGCTGCCACCTCGCCCGTATCGACTGCGCCCGAGGACCACAGGTGCACCACGGCCCGTTGCAGCAGTCTGCTGACCCAGCCGGGGCCCAGCCGCTGCCGGCCCGACACCCGGTCGACCGTGACCGGGTCGCCGGTCAGCACGGCGACCCGCAGATCCGGTCCGTACGCCTTGGCCACGGACCGCACGAATGCCCACCGGTCCGTGGCGCCCGCCAGCGGATACAGCGGCAGATCGACGATGGCATGCCCGTGGTCGTCCTCGATCAGGAGGACGCCGCGGTGTCCGGCGAGAACGCCCCGCAGCTCGAAGGCGCGCGCGGCGCTGATCGCGGCCCCGGTCGGATTCTGCGCGCGGTCGGTGATCACGAGGGCGCGGGCACCGGCGTTGAGCGCGTGCTCGACGGCATCGGGCAGCGGTCCCTCGTCGTCGAGCGCGACGGGCACCGGGCGCAGCCCCAGCGCCGGTACGAGATCCAGCAGGCTCCCCCACCCCGGGTCCTCGATGGCCACCGCGTCACCGGGCTTGAGATGCGCGACCAGTACGCGCTCGATCGCATCCAGCGATCCGGAGGTCGCGACGACGGATCCGGCCGGCACTCCGTCGGCATCCAGCGCGGCGCGGGCGAGTGCGGCGAACTCCGGGTCCACCGAAGCCTGTCCGTACATTCCGGGCCGCCGCGCATACTCACCCGCGACCGCCGCGAACGCCTCCCCCAGCGCGGGCAGCAGCGCCGGATCGGGGTTCCCCGCCCCCAGGTCCCGCACCCCGGGCGGCGCCTCGACCCGGAGCGAACCGCGCGCCGTACTCGCGGGTCGCGGCCGCACCCTGCTGCCCCGGCGCCCGGCCGTCTCGATCACCCCGCGCTCGCGGAGCGTGCGGTAGGCGGCCGCGACCGTATTGGGATTCACCCCCAGCAGGTCCGCCAACTCCCGCATGGGCGGCAGCACTTGTCCGGGGGCGAGCTCCCCCGAACCGACCCCGCGCTCCACACTGGCGGCAATTTCCGCTGCACGCCGCCCAACGATCCGATACTCTCCTAGCACAAACAAGATTATGCACTAGTGCAATGGAGTACGCAATGCCGGACACCGCATCGCCGCAGACCACGGGCCCGGACGCCGCAGCCGGATACCAGCCGACCGAGCGCACCGTCCCGACCCGCTCCCGCGATCGCGCGGCATACGACCGGGAACTGGTCCACTCGATACTCGACGAGGCGTACGTGTGCCATCTCGGCTTCGTCCGTGACGGCTCACCGGTCGTTCTGCCGACGCTCTTCGGCCGGGTCGGCGAGCGGCTCTATGTACATGGCTCGACCGGCTCCCGGCCGCTGCGGGAGGCCGGCCGGACCGATCCCGGCCTGCCCGTCTGCCTGACGGTGACGCATGTCGACGGGCTGGTGCTCGCCCGTTCCGCCTTCCACCACTCGATCAACTACCGCTCCGTGGTGGTCCACGGCATCGCGCGCACGGTCACCGACCCGCAGGAACGGCGGACGGCCCTCGACGCGATCGTCGACCACGTGGTGCCGGGCCGGTCCGCGGACTCGCGGCCCGCCGACGAGAAGGAGCTGGCCGCGACAGCGGTCATCCGCCTGGACCTCCAGGAGGTCTCCGCCAAGATCCGCACCGGCGGACCCAACGACGAACCCCGCGACCTCGAACTGCCCCACTGGGCGGGCGTCGTCCCGCTCGCCCACGGCTATGCGACGCCGCTCCCCTCGCACGACCTCGATCCCGCCATCGGGGTGCCGGACTACATCACTGCGCTCTGACCCCTCACGGGGTGGCCGAGCCCGCCCCGCCGGGTACGGCCCGGCCACCCCGGTGGTCAGGCCGGCACGGCCGCCCGGCGGCGGGCGTGCACGGCGCTGCGCGCCTCGGCGAACGCCAGCCCCGCCACGGCCCCGAGGAGCAGCAGTGTCCCGACGACGGTGGCCGTGGTGAGCTGTTCGCGGAGCACCACCACGGCGATGACCGCCGCGCTGACCGGTTCGAGCAGCATGATCACGGACACCGTCGCGGCACGTATCGCCGCGGCGCCCGCGAAGTAGAGCGCATAGGCGAGCGCGGTCGGTACCGCCGCCACATACACCAGCAGCGTCACGACGTGCGCGGCCTGAGCGGTATGCGGTACGAGCCCCTCGGCCGCGGCCATCGGCAGCAGTCCGACGGCTCCGATCCCGAATGCCCATGCGCTGGTGGCGAGCGAGTCGGTGGCTCCGCCGTCGCGGCCGAGCCAGCGGGTCAGCAGGGTGATCGTCGCGTAGCCGGCCGCGGAGAGCAGTGCCAGGGCGACTCCGGCGGGCCGCACGGTCGCTCCGTCGCCGCCGAGCACCAGTACGGCGAGCCCGGCCAGCGCACCCACCACCGCGGTGAGTCCGCCGCGTCCCAGCCGCTCTCCCATGGTCAGCCGTGCACCGACCGCGATGAACACGGGGCCCGCTCCAAGGGTGACGACGGTCCCGACCGCGAGGCCGGTCGCCTCGACGGCCGCGAAGTACGCGCTCTGGAAGACGGTGAGACCGATGCCGGTCCCCAGGACGCGCAGCAGCCGACGACGGCGCGGTTCGGCGGGGACGGCCGCACGTCGAGGCCGTAGCGCCAGAGCGGCGAGCAGCAGCACGAGGCCGCCCAGGCAGCGCCAGAACGACAGGGCGAGCGGACCCAGGTCGCTGACCTCGAAGATCAGCGAAGCGGCGGCCCCGGCAGTGCCCCAGGCGACACCGGCAACGATCAGATAGAAGAGGCTCCGCCCGACGGGCAGGCCGGCAGCAGGGTTCGGCACGTGACTTCTCCAGATGAAGACAGGACGGTGGTCGCTCGGCTCCGTACACGGGCAGCGACGAACCGCTCGGAACTGCCCGAGCCCGGTCTTCGTCAGGAGTGGCCGCCCGCGCTGGTACTGCAACCGCATCTGGTGTGACGGGTCTTGGTCGCTGTCGTGCCGCCCGCACCACCGGCGCCGGGGCCCCGGGCGCTGAGTCATACTGATGCGCCGAACACAGGGAAGGGCTTACAGCGCATGGGGCACGGGGTGAACGGTGCGGGCCTGCCGGATCGTATCGGCGGGTATGCCGTGGAGCGGGAGTTGGGGGCCGGCGGGATGGGCACCGTGTATCTCGCGCGTTCGCGCGGCGGGCGTGCGGTGGCCGTGAAGGTGGCGCGCCCGGAGCTCGCGGCCGACCCGCACTTCCGGGAGCGGTTCCGGGCCGAGGTCGCGGCCGCGCGCAGCGTGGGCGGCTTCCACACGGCCCCGGTGGTGGACGCGGACCCGGCGGCGGTGGCGCCCTGGCTGGCCACGGCGTACGTTCCCGGGCCCACGCTCGCCGCGCTGCTCGAAGCCGAGGGGCCGATGGGCGAGGCGCGGCTGCGGCAGCTGGGCGCGGCGCTCGCCGAGGCGCTGGTGGCGATCCACGGCTGCGGCCTGGTGCACCGTGATCTGAAGCCCGGCAACATCATCATGGCCGCGGACGGCCCGCGGGTCCTGGACTTCGGCATCGCGCGGGCGCTGGAGTCGACCCGTCTGACGGCCACCGGTGTGGCGTTCGGGACGCCGGGGTTCCTGGCGCCCGAGCAGGCGCAGGGGCTTGAGGTCGGCGGTGCCGCGGATGTGTTCGCGCTGGGGGCGGTGCTCGTCGCGGCGGCGGGCGGCAGTGCGTTCGGTGCGGGTACGCCGATGGGCCTGATGTACCGGTCGGTGCACGAGGCACCGGACCTGGCCGCGGTGCCGGACGGCCTGCGGCCGGTCCTGGCGGCGTGCCTCGCCAAGGAACCGGACCAACGGCCCACACCGGACGGTGTGTTGGACCTGCTGGCGCCGGACGGTACGACGTACTCCCCCACCGTGGCGATTCCCCCGCTGCCCGCCTACGCACCGTCCAGCGCCGTCCCCCTGCATCAGGCGCCCACCGAGGCCGCCCCCGTGGGCGACGCACCGGACGACAGCGACCTCGCCTTCGTGGCGCTTGCCCCGGAGAGTTCCCTCCTGGTCGACGCCGGGGGTGTCGTGCTCGGCTCGAAGGCCGGGGACCAGGCGTTCACCTGGGCGGAGATCAGCACCGTCGAGTACGCGGCCGAGGGCCCCAAACACCTCAAGGTCACCGTCCGCCTCCACAACGGCACCACCCACCAGTCCCTGCTCGCCGCCCGCAGGCGGGCCCGCCTCCAGGAGTGGCTGGAGGATCTGCCGCTGATCCTGGAGTGCTTCGTCTGACGCACGCACGCCGCCCCGCACGGCCGGCCGCCGCCCCGGATTTCCCACGGGCCTCCCGATGTCGGGCGCCGGATCGGTTTCAGCGGCTACGACGGCGGCAAGGACAAGGGGCACTTCACCTCCGCTGTCGGGAACCCTGATGGCCCTGTCGGCCTTCCCGGGCGCCCCGAAACGCGCCAGGCAGTGCCACACCTTCAAGATCGGTACCTTCCTGGCCCATGCCTCCCCCAAGGGCCGGGCCTTGACCGACCGTGAGCTCTACATCCCGGCCTACCGAGGACCGGGACCGCTGCCGCGCCGCCGGGATCGGTGACGAGATCGCCTTCGCGACCAAGAACGAACACTTCCGCTGGATGCTGCAGCGCGCCATCGATGCCGGCATCCCGTTCGCGTGGGTCACCGCGGACGAGGCGTACGGGCAGGTCAAGCACACACGGTTCTGGCTGGAGGAACGCGGCATCGCCTACGTCCTGGCCGCCAAGGTCAACGACACCGTGAACACCGCCCAGGGCGGGGAGTCCCGTGTCGACGCCCTCGTCGCCTTGCATCCCCACCAGCGGTGGAAGCGCCTGTCGGGCGGCGCCGGCGCCCACGGCGAGCGGATCTACGACTGGGCCCGCGTCCCGATCCGGTACGCCTGGGAGAACGGCTTCGGGCACCGGGTCCTGGCCCGGCGCTCCGTCGATAACCCGAGCGAGATCGCCTACCACGTCTGCTTCGGGCCGGTCACCTCGCGCCTGAAAGACCTGGTCAGGGTGGCTGCCGTACGGCGGGAGGTCGAGGAGTGTTTCCAGAGCGCGAAGGGCGAGTGCGGCCTGGACCACTACCAGGTCCGCCTCTACCGGGCCTGGTATCGCCACATCACCCTGGCCATGGCCACGCACGCCTACCTGACCGCAGTCCGCGCCGCAGAAGCCATAAAAGGGGCACCGAAGACGACGAGCAAGACCTCATACCCCTCAGCGCCCCGGAGATCTGCCGGTTGATGGGCCACACCCTCGTCACGCGCCACTGCCACAGCAACGACCACCGTCTGCACTGGTCACGCTACCGACGACGAAGCCAAGCCCGAGCCCGCAGATCCCACTACAAACGCCGAGGCCACAACCTCCAGCGGTTGCAGTACTAGGCGGCAGGCGGCGGAAGTACGGTCGAATGCATGATCGTCACATTACGTCGCAGCACGACGCGCGGCCAACTCCCCCTCGGCAGCGGTACGGCCTCCGTCCGGTCCCGCAGTGTGCCCCTCGCCCCGTCCGGATGCGACGGGACCGGAGGGCGTCTTCGGTGTCGTGGACTGGGCGATGAAGGCACCGATCAACACCATGGAACCGCCGATGAGCTGCGGCGCCGACAGGTGCTCGCCGAGCATCACCCAGGCGAGCACGGTGGCGATGACCGCCTCGAGACAGGCGACGACACCCGCCACCGCGGGTGAGAGCAGCCGCACCGAGATCACTCCGGTGACGTAGGCGATCACCGTCGATATCAGCACGGTCCAGACGAGCAGCAGCCAGGCGGGTACATCCGTGCCGTCCATGCCCGCGCTGCCGCCCAGAACCGACCAGTCCATGCCCCAGGGCCGTGCGACCACGGTGAGGACGACCGTGCCGATCAGCAGCCCGTACGCGATGACTCCGACCGGATGCGGAGGTTCGACACCTTCCGCGCCGCCCTGGTCCGACAGGACGAAGTAGCCGACCTGACAGCAGGCGGCGCCGAGCGCGAGCAGCAGCCCGACCACGTCGAAGCTCAGCCCCGACCAGATCTCGACCACACAGGTGAGTCCGCCGACGGCGAGCACCACACCGACCGCGGCACGCCGGGCGACCGGCCGGCGCTGGACGAAGCGGACCCAGCCGAGGACGAGCGCGGGCGCCAGATACTCGACGAGAAGAGCGACACCGACGGGGACACGGGAGATCGCAGCGAAGTAGAAGGCCTGCACACCGGCCACGGCGAGCAGCCCGAACCCCAGCAGCAGGATTGGCCGGCTACGCACGAGAAGCCGGTGGCGCCAGGCGACGGGCAGCATGACAAGGGCGGCACCCGCCACCCGTAGCCACACCACATGGAGCGGATCGAGTCCTGCCTCGATCAGCGGCTTGGCCGCCACCCCTGAACCACCGAATGCGAACGCCGAGGCCAGGGCAAGTCCCAGGCTGGCGCTTCTCCCCTGAGACGCGTGCATCGGCACATCATGACAGCTGCGGTCAGTAGCGTCACCCCTGTGACCCCTGACGCACGCTCTCCGTCAGACGCCCGGCTCCACCGCAGCTTCCGCCATCAGCTCGCCCCGCTCGGCGGCAGCCAGTCCGTCCATGTAGTCACGGACCCGCGTGATCAGTCCGTCATGGACGCGGACGATCAGCACACCGGGCACGGTGAGGGTCCCGGTCGGCAGTGCGCCGACCACGACGTGCTCGCCAATGATCACTTCCGGATCGGCGGTCTCGTGGATCTCCATGTCCTCGATGGCCTCCACCCGGACGGGGCTCGCACCCCAGGCCGCCCGGTATCCGGCACGCACCTCCTCGCGCCCCTCATAGCGGGAGGGAAACCCGGGGGAGGTGAACGGGAACTCATGCACCGCGTCCGCGGCGTAAAGGTCGGCGAGGTCGTCCGCGGACTTGTCGAGCATGGCCTGGTGGTAGCGGGCCAGCACCTCGCGGGGCGTAAGGGCTGAGGGCTTCTGCAGACCTGACACGGAACTCACTCCATCCACTGCTCACTCCGTTCACTCAACGAATGTTGACCCAATCAACGTACGAGCCCGTCAAGGCTTCGGTCAACGGCTGTAGAGTGAAATCGTGACCGTCCCTCACATCTCCCGCGCCGACCGCCGCCGAGCCACCGAGGCCCGCATCCTCGACAGCGCCCGTGAGCTGTTCGCCGAGCGGGGCTTCGATCGCACCACCATCCGTGCCGTGGCAGCCGCAGCAGGCGTCGATCCGGCTCTGGTCATGCAGTACTTCGGGGCGAAACGCGAGTTGTTCACCCAGGCCTTGCAGGCACCCCCCGCGCTGCCGACCGACACCGACGGCGACGCGCTGGTGGATCAACTGATCGCCACGCTCGGCCTCAAGCTCGGTGGCCTTCCCGACGGCACGCTGGCGATGATGCGCTCCATGCTCACCGATCCGGCCGCGGCCGATCACGCCCGCGCGATCCTCGACCGGCAGATCGACAACATCGGCGCGGCGCTGCCGGAGGCCGAGGACCCCGAGCTGCGCGCCGCACTGGTCATCACCACCATGGTCGGCGTCACCATCGGCCACCAGCTCCTCGGCCTCGACGCCCTCCGCGACGCTCCCGCCGACCGCATCGCCGCCCTGCTCCGCCCGGCCTTCAAGGCCCTGACCGAACCATCACGCTGAATCGGGCGCCCGCACGTCAGGCCGTCAGCCCCCGACTCCCTGCCACCCCTGGCCGGACGCCCCCACGATCCGGGCTGCAAGCCGCTCCGCGTCGACGCCGGCCCGCTGCAGCACCTCGACGGCCCGGCACTCGTGGTCCGAGGCCAGTGCCGCCAGCAGATCGAGCCCTCCGGCCCGCGCGTCGCCGCGCAGCTCCGCCCGCTCGCGGGCTTCGGCCATTGCCGAAGCGGCCGAGGGCGACCAGCCCTCCACCCCCGTGTCCCGCACCGCGGAATCCCGGTCCTCGACGACCGGGACAGCACCGGAGTCCTCCACGGCACCCTGCCAGCGGAGCCCGTATCCGATACTGCGCTGGACGAGATATCCGAGCACCTTGGCCAATTGGGGTCCGCCCTCGAAGGCCGCCCGCACCTCGGGGTCCGATTCGATGAGGGAGTGCAGCAGATGCGCGGTGTCGATCTGCCGGTCGCCGTCGCGCAGTGCGCGCCTTCGGGCACCCGTCACCACGGCGGCCAGCTCCACAGTGAGTCTGGCGTCGAACTCAGCACGGTTCGGTGCGGGCTGCTGAGGGATCCGCGGCGTCCGGTTTTGCACACCTCTTACCCCATCAGTCCCACCGCGCCGAAGCATCGCCGGAGGGGCCCATTTAGGCATCCCACGCAAGTTGGGCACAACAGAGCGGTTCCTCCTCCTTACGGATGAGATCTCGCCATTTCCGGATCCGATCCGGGAAAACGGCGCGCGCCGCCTTGCACCGCACCCCCTCAGCGACCGCGAGCCTCTCTCGTACACCCCATACGCCACACCACCCATACAGCAGCCGGAAGGGAGCCCGCGGACGTGTCCTGGCTGGTCGCCCTACCGGCGCTCGACGGACGGGAGTACGTATACCGGATCCACGCACCGGCGGACGCCCTGCGCGCCGATATCTTCTGGGCCGCGTTCCACTGCCATGACGACGGCCCGCACCCGCGCGCCTCCGACCGATTCGATGCCGCACTGATCTGGCCGGCGGGAGCGGAGGGAACGGACCACACAGATCTGACAGTTCATCAGCATTGAATGTTCACGTCACTGCGACTACGTTCCGCGACACCGTAACCCGCCGAGAAGGGGTGGTCGCATGGCCGAAGTCAGTGCAGAAGCACGCATCGAAGCACCGGCCGAGAAGGTCTGGGCCCAGCTGACGGACTTCACCGCGTACGGCCAGTGGAACGCCACCCACACCAGTTTCCCCAAGGGCGGCCCGACGGCACTCGAACTCGCGGCCACCTACGAGGAGAACATGAAGCTCATGGGCTTCCCCGCCGAGGTGACCTGGACGGTGGCGGAGCTGGAGACCGCGCGCCTGCTGACCACCAAGGGCAAGGGGCCGATGGGCGTCAACCTGGCCATGCGCTACTCACTGACCCCCGACGGGGACGCGACCACGGTACGCATCGACGGGGAGTTCACCGGCGCCGCGGTCTCCCTGATGGCGGGCAAGCTCAAGGACTCGGCAACCGCCGCGCTCGTCGAGTCGCTGCGCAAACTGGGCGGGCTCGTCGCCGCCTGACCGCCACCGGGGCGACGGGAAGGGCCCCGCGGCTCGGCCGCGAGGCCCTCAGCGCCCCGCCCACGGGCTCAGTGCTCGTCGGCGAGGATCAGATAGAGCTTCTTACGGGCGTCATTGATGACTGTGAGCGCCTTCTGGCGCTGATCGGCCGAGCCGGTCTTCCAGACCTGGCCGAACGCCTCCATCAGACCGAAACCGGCCTGCCGGATTTCATTGACGCTCTCCCAGTCGACTCCCCGCCCGGCTTCCTCCCAGGGCGCGTCGGGACCCGACTCCGCCTCGGTGCGGCCGGTTTCGGTGAGCGTGAACAGCTTCTTGCCGCCCTCGCTCGCGCTGACGATCAGGCCCTCGTCCTCCAGCAGCTGGAGGGTCGGATAGACCGAGCCCGGACTGGGCCGCCAGGCCCCGCCGCTGCGCTCGCCGATCTCCTGGATCATCTCGTACCCGTGCATCGGCCGGTCCTTCAGCAGCGCCAGGATCGACGCGCGAACGTCACCGCGGCGCGCCCTCCCCCGGCCACCGCCCCGGCCGCGTCCGCCGCCGAAGGGGCCACCCCCGAAGGGACCGCCACCGAACGGCGGACCGAACTGCCCGAAGGCCGCCCGCCGCCCCTCGAAGTCGCCCCGACCTTGATGACCGGGCCCGCAGTGCCCATGTCCGTGCTCATGTCCATGTGAACGCATCGCTACGCTCCTTCCATCGTTGATCTGTCGCGATGCGTCAACGATATATCGGAACCGGTCGCTTGGCAAATAGCCTGGTCGGCCTTCGGGTGCGTCCCGTCTCGGTGAAGGTTGATCATTCTCATTGGAGCCTGGTGACCGGTAGGTTCGTCTCACTGAAGTTCGAGCGGCCGAACGTGCGGAGGCTCAGGTGGCCGAGACGATGCTGGGCGAGGTGATGGCCGAGCTGGCCGAACTCCAGGACCCGAAGGCACGCGAGGTGAACGAGAAGCACGGTGACGATCACGGTGTGAACCTCGGCAAGCTGCGCGCGCTCGCGAAGCGGCTGAAAACGCAGCAGGAACTCGCGTGCCGGCTCTGGGAGACGGATGACACCGCGGCGAGACTGCTGGCGATCCTGATCTGCCGCCCGAAGGCTTTCGAGCGCGACGAGTTGGACGTCATGTTGCGCGAGGCGCGCACACCCAAGGTGCACGACTGGCTCGTGAACTACGTGGTGAACAAGAACCCGCACTCCGAAGAGCTGCGCCTGGCCTGGTTCGCCGATCCGGATCCAGTGGTCGCGAGTGCCGGCTGGGCGCTGACCACCGAACGCGTGACGAAGAAGCCCGAGGGCCTCGACCTTGTAGGACTGCTCGACGTCATCGAGGCGGAGATGAAAGACGCCCCGGATCGCCTCCAGTGGGCGATGAACCACTGCCTGGCTCAGATCGGGATCCAGCACGCAGAGCACCGCACCCGCGCAATCGACATCGGTGAGCGTCTGGAGGTGCTCAAGGACTACCGGACTTCCCCGGGCTGCACGTCTCCGTTCGCACCCGTCTGGATCACCGAGATGGTGCGCCGACAGCACGATGAGTAGGAAGGTTCGCGCTCACGCTCGTGCCCCTACTCCCTCAGAACGCGGCACCCGACGCGAACCGGCCGTGTGGGGCCTCACGTCGCCTACGGCTGGAGAGCACGCCGGGCCTGCCCGAGTCGATTGAAGCGACCTGGCCGCTCGAGCTCTCAGGACGGGACAATACGCCCGCCCCTCCGGCACCAACCGCAAGCCCCGCTCGACCTTCCGTGGGACGCGACAGGGTGTCGCGTCTCGAAGGACTTGGCCTCCGTCACAAGTGGCCTGGTCCGATTCGTCGTTGGTCTCAGTCGATCTGGTTCGTCATCCTGATCACTGCACTACTGTGTCAAGCCATGAACGCGGACCGCTGGTTGGCAGACACCCGGACCTCCTACGACACGGTCGCGGTCAGCTATGCCGACCAAATACGCGAGGTTCTGGCCGGTGAACCGTACCTTCGGGCGGTTCTGGCTGTATTCGCCGACTTGGTGCACACCGCTGGCGGTGGGCCGGTGGCGGACGTGGGCTGCGGACCTGGACACGTCACCGCTCACCTGCACGAGCTGGGTGTGGACGCTTTCGGCATCGACCTTTCATCCGTGATGATCGACGTGGCTCGGCGTGACCACCCCCGCCTGCGGTTCGAGGTGGGCTCGATGACGGACCTCGACCTCGCCGATGCTTCAGTCGTCGGCCTACTCGCTTTTTGGTCGTTGATTCACGTCCCCGACGAAGCAGTCCCCACGGTCTTCCGCCACTTCCGGCGCGTGTTGCGTCCCGGCGGACCACTGCTGCTCGGCTTTCACGTCGGCGACGAGTCGAGGCTGAAGACGCAGGGCTACGGCGGTCACCCGATGAATGTCCACGTTCACCGTCGCCGGCCTGACCAAGTGGCAGCCTGGCTACGCGATACCGGGTTCACCATCGAGGCCCAAATGCTGATCGACCTCGACGAGAGCGTTCCGGGGGCGGTCCTCTTCGCACGCCGTCAGTCCTAGCCACGTCAGCGGTCAGGTTGCGGCCGACCATATTCAGACAGGCGGGATCCGCCTGGGAGTACGCGTCGGACGTACAGGTGGGATTCGTCAGTGTCGACGGGGTCGGGCAACTTGGATCACTGGCCCGCTACTGGGACGAGTCTTTCGAACATGCCACCAAGGTCAGGAAGTTCATCGCGTTCAAGGCCGGGCCGGCCTCGCCATCACCGCGCAACTCGTGCAGGAGCCCGACAGAGGAGTGATGAGGACGATCGCCACCTGTCTGGCCCGGAAACCCGAACGACTGTGAGTACAAACGCATCTCCAAGCAGCCGACAGGAGCGGCAGCAAGGGAATGGCGCAGGAGCCCGGCAGGGGTCTGTTCAGGATGCTGATCGGGCGCCGCTCATGCGGCTGCCACCTGCACCGCCTGTTGGCTGAGCAACGTCATGGCCAACCGTCTGTCTCAACGCACCGAGTCCACGCGTCTCACCCGATCCAGGCCACACAGGTCAGCGGCGCGCGGACGCCCCTGGCCCCAAGTCACCTGACCGCACTGGGTGTTCTGTCCGCTCACGCCCCCTCCCGCTCGGCGACCTGGCACGCGGCATGGGCATCAGCATGCCCAGCGCCTCCCGACTGGTCGACATCCTGGTGGCCGCCGTCCCGACCGGCGCGCTCCCCTCCATGCCCTCACCCCGACCGGCACAGCCGTCCTGGACGGCCCCATCACACCTCCGCCGCTTGACGACACCGTCCGCTCCTGCCGGTGTGCACATCGCGTGCGCTCTGGGTTCGCCATGGCCGCTCCCCGGCCGGCAAACCTTCTCGGACGTGGTGACCGTCCGCCCGGACCCGCCCGGACCCGTGGTGTGCTTCGCAGTGGCAGGCGCATTGAGGGCCGCGGCGCTGCTGGTCGCGGCAGAGCCGGCGCTGTCCCGGATCGGCAGGGCCGGCGTCACGGCCGCGCTCGGCGTGCGCGGTGTGGCCGGGCTCTCGGGGCGGACCGACCTGCTGTCCCCGGAATCGGTATCGGCCCGCTTCCGGCGTCTTGACCGGCTCACCCATTCGCCGTTGTGCATCGCACGCGCGGCCTCGACCGCGATCGCCACCCGGCGCAGCCGGCAGGCGGCTCACCCCGGGGGCGAAGTGGCGGCGGCAGCGGTCAAGAGCGGGCCGGTACTCAAGATCTGCGGCCGGAACCCCTGCGGTGCCTTCAGCGACGCCACCGCAAACTCCGACGGACCTTCTGCACCGCAGCGTTGTCCAGCATCCGCAACGGAGCGAAGGCCGCTGTCAGACCAGGCAGAACTCGTTGCCTTCCGGGTCGGCCATCACCACATGATCGGGCCTGCCCTCCAGTTCGTCCACGCGGATCACGGTCGCACCCGCAGCAGTCAGCCGCTCCACCGCCTTGACCACACGCGGCCATCGCTCCTCCCAGGGCTTGTCACGACCGCCACCGACCTGCACGTCCAGATGCAGTCGGTTCTTCACCACCTTCGACTCCGGCACCTGCAGAAGGGACAGACCGGGGCCCACCCCGTCCGGATCGCAGAGATAGGCGCCCTGATCCCACTCGTCCTGCGGGATCTCGTGATGCGCAAACCATTCCTCCCAGCTCTCGAACCCTGCCGGCGCGGGCTTTGCCGTATAGCCCAGTGCCAGCGCCCAGAACTCGGCCAACTTCGCCGGGTTCGCGCAGTCGATCGTCAAGCTCCACCTGGTCGCCATGAGGCCTCCTCGGTCCAATGTGCGAAACGTACCGCCCGCCTCCGACACCCTCGGTCCGCCGCATCGAGCCCGGCGCTCACGGCCTGACGAACAGAGCAGGACCCGGAATCGGTGGCAGACGGTCGAAGTCCTTGTCATCGTCCGGGCTTTTCGGTCCAGCGACACGGAATTGGCCTTGGTCTGCGGCTTTCCGCCGCACGTACGGTCACGCCATGAGGATCCGAATCGTCGATACGTTCACCGACCGCCCCTTCACCGGCAACCCTGCGGGAGTCCTGCTGCTGGACTCCGACGCCTTTGCCGACGACGAACAGCTCCAGCGGATCGCCATGGAGCTGAACCTCTCCGAGACCGCCTTCGCCCACCCGCTGCCGCCGGGCGGCGACGCGGACTGGGCACTTCGCTGGTTCACCCCGACCACCGAGGTCGACATGTGCGGGCATGCCACCCTCGCGACCGCGCACGTCCTGCACACCACCCAGGCTGCGAGCGGCACGGTGCGTTTCGCGGCGCGGTGCGGCATCCTCACCGCGACCTCCCACCCCGACGGCACGGTCACGCTCGACTTCCCCACTGCCCCACTGACACCGGAGACCGCCCCGGCCGGGCTGGCCGTCGCCCTGGGTGCGGAACCGCTCTCCGTCCACGACACCGGCCCTCACATCGGCGACCTGGTCGTCGAACTGGCCGACGAGGCGACCGTACGAGGACTGACCCCGGATCTCGCCGCACTGACCCGGCTCTCCCGGCGAGGCATCATCGCCACAGCCGCCGCCGAGGACCCCGCCCGCGGCTACGACTTCGTCTCCCGCGGCTTCTTCCCACGCGTCGGGATCGACGAGGACCCGGTGACCGGCAGCGCCCACACCGCGCTGGCCCCTTTCTGGTCGGCCCGCTTCGGCCGTGCCGAGCTGACCGGACTGCAGGCCTCCGCCCGTTCCGGTCTGGTCCGCACCGCACTGCGCGGCGACCGCACCCTGCTGACCGGCAACGCCGTGACGGTCATCGACGGCGAACTGCTGACGGCGCTCTGACGCCTTCCGGCGACACCGCAGAGGGCGTACGGACCATTCCCGTACGCCCTCTGCGCTGAACACCACCCACGGACCACTGCCGAGCGCCCCGTCGGCGGACACCACCCAGCGACGTCCCACCCCACTCACGGTGTGGGCAGCCACCCCACCTTCCCCGCAAGCAGGGCGTATCCAACAAATGCCCCGATATCGAGCAGTGCATGCGCCGCGACCAGCGGACCGACCCGGCCCCATCGCCGGTACAGCAGCACGAAGACAACACCCATCACCATGTTGCCGATGAAGCCGCCGATGCCCTGGTACAGGTGGTACGAGCCGCGCAGCACCGAACTCGCCACCAGGGCCGCCATCGGCGTCCACTCCAACTGACCGAGTCTGCGCAGCAGATACCCGACAACGATCACTTCCTCCAGCACGGAGTTCTGGAGCGCGGAAAGGATCAGGACCGGGAATTTCCACCACACATCGGGCAGTGATTCCGGAACCACGGTCAGATTGAAACCGGCTGCCCGCGCCACCAGATAGAACGCGAGCCCGGCGCTTCCGATGCCCGCCGCGACCATCGCACCGCGTCCCAGGTCCGGCCATGGCCTGGTCCGGTCGAATCCGATGGCACGCAGGCCGGCCCCCTCCCTCATCAACAGATGCGCGACGAGGGCGACGGGCACCAGAGCCGTCGCGATTCCGAAGAGCTGCCAGGCGAGATCCAGCCATGGACGCCCTGGTGCGTACGAGCTGTTGAGCGTCGCGGCCTGCTCCTTCAAACCCCCTGGTTTCGTCAGTGATCCAACAAAACTGATCAGGGCAGACACCCCGCTGGCGCCCAATGAGAGGGCCAGCACCAGCACCGTTTCGGACCGCAAGATCCGTCGCGACACAGCCTCTTGGGAGAAAGATTCAGCCACGTGCCCCGCCTCCACCTGTACACCTGCCTTGAGTTGTGCATTCACGCCCCATCCCGCTCCCCGTCCCGCTAAGGTCTCGAATGCAGGTACGAAGATCATGCGCGACTGGCCGGGGGACAACCACCATTGGCGATGGTGTGGTCCCCCTTTTCCTTGTTCATCCTCAAGGAGGGGCACCACCGTCATGGGACGTCACAGCTTGCCCGACGACTACGCGACCGATGGAAGCGGGGACGGTCCACCGCCGCGCCGTCGGCGGACCGTGGCGATCGCGACCATGCTCGTCCTCGCGGTGGCGGCGGGAACGGCAGTCGCGGTGCAGGGCGATCTGCTGTCGTTCTCGAAGTCCTGCGAGGACTCCGCCGTACGTCTTTCCATGGTGGCCTCACCGGACATCGCCCCCGCCGTGCGTGCCGTCGCCGACAAGGCGCGCAAGGACGACTTGAGATCCGACGGCCGCTGTCTGTATATGCGGGTGGTGGCCCGCGATTCCTACAAGGTCGCCGACGCTCTCTCCTCCGGCACCCGTACCCCGGACTACCAGATCTGGCTCCCCGACTCCGACCTCTGGATCGACCGGGCCAAGGGCTCCGGTGACGGCACCCCGATCACACCCGGCGATTCCGTCGCCTCCTCCCCCGTCACCCTGGCCATGGTGCCGTCGGCGGCCAAGAGCCTCGGCTGGCCGAAGAAGAAGTACTCCTGGGCCGAGTTGACGGCCGCGGCAATGGACTCGGACAAGGTGCGTCTCGGCGCGGCCGACCCGGCACGCAGTGCAACCGGTCTGCTCGCGCTCTCCAGCATCGGCGCTTCCTCCGAGAAACAGGGCGGCGACAGCGACACCAGGGTCGCGGCGACCGCCAAGCTGCTGGCACAGCGCATGTCGGACAGTGACACCCAGGTGCTCGAAACGCTGGCGCAGGGCGATTCGGGCGCCGAGCAGGGCAATCCGGAGCGCAACCAGGCGGTGCTCCTCTCCGAGCAGGCCGCATTCGCCCACAACGCGGAGTCGACCGACGGTGGAAGGCTCGATCTCTTCTACCCCAAGGACGGCACTCCGCTGCTCGACTATCCGTACACACTGGTGGACGAGACCAGAATGAGCACCTCCGAGGGCCGGGCGGCCCTGCGGTTCATGACACTGCTGAATGAGCCGGGCGCGAAAACCATCCTGAAGGCGCACGGCTTCAGGAACGTCGACGGAACGACCGGGGAGTCGGTGGTCGCATCGGCGGGCGGCAGGAAGCCCCAGCCGTACGCCACCGCGGCCGCCGCGGCACCGTCCGCCGAGGCACTCCAGCAGACGCTCGGCATGTGGACGATCACTGTGCAGAGCGCCCGGCTGACGACGGTCGTCGATGCCTCGGGTTCGATGGCCACGATCGTGCCGGGGCGCAACCAGTCCCGGATGGACGTCACGAAGGCGTCACTGATCCAGGCTCTCAATCAGTTCACCCCGAACGACGAGATCGGGCTCTGGGAGTTCGCCACCACGCTCGACGGCGACAAGGACTACCGCAGGCTGGTGCCGACGGGCCGGCTCGGGGACCCCGCGAAGGGCGGCGGCACCCACCGCGAGAGGCTCGCCGCGGCGTTCTCCGCGCTGCAGCCGGTGCCAGGCGGCGCAACCGGTCTGTACGACACCACCCTGGCCGCATACAAGGATGCCCAGGCAACGTATGTGAAGGGCAAGTTCAACGCTGTGGTGATCCTCACCGACGGCTCGAACCAGGACAACCGCTCCATCTCCCGCAGTGCCCTGGTCGCGGAACTGAAGCGGATCGCCGACCCGGAACGTCCGGTGCCGCTCCTCGCCATCGCGGTCGGCCCCGAGGCCGACCGCGAAGAGGTGAACGAGATAGCGAAGGTCACCGGCGGCGGGGGCTACCAGGTCACCGACCCGGCCGAGATCCAGGCCGTGATTCTGCAGGCCGTCATGACGGCCGGGCAGAGCAACCACGCCGCCCAGGAGTAGCGCTCGGCGCGGTCGGGAACAGCAGCGGTCGGCGGCGCCCGCGACGACGGGTCACAGTGCGGGGACACCCGTCGGCCAGCTGTGCACGGGTTCGCCGCTGTGCATCAGCTCGGCGTACCGACGGGTGGTCGCGGCCAGTGCCGCGTGCCGGTCGAGTCCGGCCTCCCGTGCCCGGTGGTAAGTGTCCACCTGCCAGGACGCTCCGTTCACCCGGCGCTTGCAGCGCTCCTCGATGACCCCGAGGTAGCGGTCGCGGTCCGCGGGCTCGATGTTCCAGGCATCGAGCCCCGCAGCGGCCAGCGGCAGCAGTTCGTCCCGTACGAGCTTGACCGCCGGCACCCGGGTCAACCCGCCCGAACGGCCGGGACGGGGCCAGATCAGTTCCGCGTCGATGCCGTGGCGGCAGGCGGTGTCGAAGTTCTCGGCCGCTGCTGCGAACGGAAGCCTGGTCCACACCGGACGTGATTCCTCGGCGAGCGCCCGCACGAGCCCGTAGTAGAGGGCGGCGTTGGCAATCACATCGGTGACCGTGGGGCCGGCGGGCAGGACCCGGTTCTCCACCCGCAGATGGGGTACGCCGTCGGCCAGCCCGTACACGGGCCGGTTCCAGCGGTAGACCGTACCGTTGTGGAGCACGAGCTCCTGCAGCCGCGGCACCCCGCCCTCGTCGAGCACCCGCAGCGGGTCCTCCTTGTCACAGATCGGCAGCAGCGGGGGGAAGTAGCGCAGATTCTCCCGGAAGAGCTCGTACGCCGAACCGACCCACCGCTCGCCGAACCAGGTCCTGGGCCGCACCCCCTGGTTCTGGAGTTCGGGCGGCCTGGTGTCCGTGGCCTGCTGGAAGAGCGGCGGCCGCGATTCCCGCCACAGCTCCCTGCCGAACAGGAAGGGCGAGTTGGCACCGAGGGCGATCTGGACCCCGGCGACGGCCTGGGCCGCGTTCCATACGGCCGCGAAGCGCGCCGGTGTCACCTGCAGATGCAGCTGAACCGATGTGCAGGCGGCCTCGGGAGTGATCGAGGAGGCGGTGGATACCAATCGTTCCACGCCTTGGATATCGAGGGAGAAATCCTCGCCCCGCGCAGCCACCATTTGATCATTCAGCAGTGTGTAGCGGTCCACGTCCGAGAGGTTCGCCGCAACGAGGTCCTGGCGGCCCAGAGTGGGCAGAATTCCGATCATCATGATCCCGGCATCGACCTCGCCCGCCTTCCGATGGGCATATCCGAGGCCGGTCCTGAGCTCTTCCGCCAGCTGATCGAAAACGCGTCCGTCCAGGTGGTGCGGGACTATGTTCACCTCCAAATTGAACATCCCGAGTTCGGTCTGGAAATCACGGCTCGCGATGCGCGGGAGCACCTCCCCATTCATCATCTTCGGCATGCCGTCGGAGCCTGCCAGATTCAGCTCGATCTCCATGCCCATGAGGTTGCGGGGGCGGTCGAACCTCCGCTCCGCCAGGAGCCTCTCCAGCCCCTCCAGGCACTGGTGAAGCTTCCTCCGGTACCTCTGCCGATCGGACAGATCAAAGGCGCCCGCCACGACCTTCTCCCCCATCGAAGCGTCCCTCCCTCGAGTGGGCGGCCCGCGGCCCAGGCCGCTCGCGTCACGATCGATAATGCCCAGGCCGGGTGATCCATAACGCCCCTGCGAACGCCGCGCACCCAGTAATCTGAGGGCAGCCGTCCGGGGCACATTCCCTCGGCATGGTGCAGTGCGCAGTTTCCGCCGCCCGGCGCGTGGTGAAAACGCCGACGCGTTTCGGCCGACCGCGTCCAGGGAAAAATCCCTGGCGGTGGCTGCGCCGCTGACGAAGAATCAGCAGAATCTCCGCATAATAAAGTCTTGATACCGCCTTGTCGGCAATACCTGCGACGGCTAGTGGAATCACTGCGTGAACACGTGTCGTATAAACTTCGCGGACGAGGCAGAGAGTTGACGCACCGGCCCAGTCACCGGCCTCCTCTGGCCCCGCACGCCGACAGCGCCGTCTGCACCCGCCCACGCATCACCGTGTCTCCGAAGTGAGAGGCGACCCACTATGCCGCTGCATGTTCCCCCGGCTCCCGCGCCCGCTCTGCGCAGCGTTCTCGCGGCACTCGGTTCACCCACCGCAGTCCGCGAGGCCCGCACACCTGCCCTCCGAGCCGCCCAGGGACCACTGAGCCCCGAGCTCCCGCTCCCCGTCCATGTACTGGACCGGATCGGCCCGAGCGGGCTCGCACCCGCCACCCGGCTTGCCGCGTGGCGGTTCCTGATCCGCAGCTCGGAGCAGGCCGTCGCCGCGGCAGACACCATGCTCACTCCGGACGGCTGGACCTTCTCGCACTTCTTCGAGGGCCCCTACATCGCCTCGACCGAACTCGCCGTGCGCCAGGCCGAGACGGTGGCACCGCACTACCAGCCACGGCTGCTGTCCATCCCGGAGCTCTACATGCTGGCGCTGTGGCTGCACGCCGACACCGAGGCCGACGCCTCCGGCGGGGCACTCGCCCCCGCCGATCTCCTGGTACCGCTGGCACCCGCACCGCCGGGTATCGCGGCGCATCGACCACACCGGGTCGCCGATCTGCTCCGCGTGATGACACTGCGCATCACCCCGGGCACCGGCCCCCTGCTCGGCTCACCGGCCTGACGACGGCCGCACCCCACAATCACCGCACTGTGCCCCGCCCCCTCCCTGGTGGTGGGGCACAGTGCTGCGGGGCGCACATCCTGCCCATCTGGACTAGCCCGGTCCGGCCACCCCGAACCACCCGAAGTGACAGTGCAGTTGCTGTGAACCGTCCGGCCGGGTGACACGTCCTTGGAGTAAGGAGAAGTGCTGCTGCGAAATCCCTGCGGATTGACGCCCGTGGGGCAACACTGGGACCGGACCGATCGATACGGGGGGGGCGGCCATGAACACCTCATCAAGCCGCAGGACATTCACCACGACGCAGCGAAAGAACCCATCCATGTGCCAGCACCAGCCACCATGCCCGACCGCCGACTCAGCCGACCGGGAAGCCGCCCGCCTGACGGCACACCATCCGGAACAGGGCTGGAGCCTGCTGTGCAACGGCGTCCTGCTCTTCGAGGACACCGGTGAGCTGCTCCCGGACGGGCAGATCATCGCCCCGCACCGGCCCCTGGAGACCGGCCGGGTGATGAAGGCCGCCTGACCGCGGCCGGTACGAACTGGGGCCGGCCCGGAGAACCCTCCGCACCGGCCCCGACGCATGTCCGCGTCACGCCCTACCGCTCATGCCTCAGTTGTCGTACTCGTCCAGCGGCGGGCAGGAGCAGACGAGGTTGCGGTCACCGAAGGCACCGTCGATCCGTCGCACCGGCGGCCAGTACTTGTCGGCGGCCGAGACTCCGGCCGGGAAGACCGCCACCTCACGGCTGTAGCCGTGGTCCCACTCCCCGCCCAGCATCGCCGCGGTGTGCGGAGCGTTGCTCAGCGGGTTGTCGTCCGCGCTCCACTCGCCGGAGGCCACCTTCTCGACCTCGCCACGAATGGCGATCATCGTGTCGCAGAATCGGTCGAGCTCCGCGAGGTTCTCGCTCTCGGTCGGCTCGATCATCAGCGTCCCGGCGACCGGGAACGACATGGTCGGCGAGTGGAAGCCGTAGTCGATCAGACGCTTGGCAATGTCGTCGACGCTGACGCCGGTGGCCTTGGAGATCGGCCGCAGGTCCACGATGCACTCGTGCGCGACGAGCCCGGCCGGGCCGTTGTACAGGATCGGGTAGTGCGGTTCGAGACGCTTGGCGATGTAGTTGGCGGCGAGTACGGCAACCTGCGTCGCACGCTTCAGGCCCTCCCCGCCCATCAGGCGTACGTACGCCCAGGAGATGGGGAGAATACCGGCCGAGCCCCACGGAGCGGCCGAGATCGGTCCGACACCGGTCTCGGGGCCCGCCGCGGGCTGCAGCGGGTGGTTCGGCAGGTACGGCGCGAGGTGCGCGCGGACACCGACCGGGCCGACGCCGGGACCGCCGCCGCCGTGCGGGATGCAGAAGGTCTTGTGCAGGTTCAGGTGCGAGACGTCGCCGCCGAACCGTCCCGGCTTGGCGAGGCCGACCAGCGCGTTGAGATTGGCACCGTCGACGTAGACCTGACCGCCGGCATCGTGCACCTCGGCGCAGATGTCGGCGACGTGCTCCTCGAACACACCGTGCGTCGACGGGTACGTGATCATGAGCACGGCAAGCTCGTCGCGGTGCTTCTCGATCTTGGCGCGGAGGTCCTCGATGTCGACCTCGCCGTCGTCGGCGGTCTTCACCACGACGACCTTCATGCCGGCCATCACGGCGCTGGCGGCGTTGGTGCCGTGCGCGGAGGACGGGATGAGGCAGATGGTCCGCTGGTCGTCGCCGCCTGCCCGGTGGTACGCACGCACGGCCAGAAGACCGGCGAACTCGCCCTGCGATCCGGCGTTCGGCTGGATCGAGACCGCGTCGTACCCGGTGACCTCGGCGAGGCGCTCCTCAAGCTCACGGATGAGGGTGAGGAAGCCCTGCGCCTGCTCGGCCGGCGCGAAGGGGTGCAGTGCGCCGAACTCGGGCCAGGTGATCGACTCCATCTCGGTGGTCGCGTTCAGCTTCATGGTGCAGGAGCCGAGCGGGATCATTCCGCGGTCCAGGGCGTAGTCCCGGTCGGCGAGCTTGCGCAGGTAGCGCAGCATCGCGGTCTCGGAACGGTGCTGGTGGAAGACCGGGTGGGTGAGGATCTCGTCGGTGCGCAGCAGGCCCTCGGGCAGTGCGTCGGCGGTCGCGGCGTCCAGCGCCTCGATGTCCCCGTCGGCGCCGAAGGCGGCCCAGACGGCGGCGATCTGCGTACGCGTGGTGGTCTCGTCGCAGGCGAGGGAGACCAGGTCTGCGTCGACGAGCCGCAGATTGACACCGCGCTCGCGGGCGTCGGCCACGACATCGGCGGCCTTCCCCGGGACACGCACGGTGAGGGTGTCGAAGTAGGCGCCGGTCACGACCTCGATACCGGAGGCGCGCAGGCCCTCGGCCAGGATCGTCGCGTAGCGGTGGGTGCGCCGAGCGATCGTCCGCAGCCCGTCCGGGCCGTGGTAGACGGCGTACATCCCGGCCATGACGGCGAGCAGCACCTGAGCGGTACAGATGTTGCTGGTGGCCTTCTCGCGGCGGATGTGCTGCTCGCGGGTCTGCAGGGCCAGCCGGTATGCCTTGTTGCCGTCCGCGTCGACGGAAACGCCGACGAGGCGGCCCGGCAGGCTGCGGGCGAACTTCTCGCGTACGGCCATGAAGCCGGCGTGCGGTCCCCCGAAGCCCATCGGTACACCGAAGCGCTGCGTGGTGCCGACCGCGATGTCCGCGCCCAGGTCGCCCGGCGAGGTGAGCAGGGTCAGGGCCAGCAGATCGGCGGCGACCGTGACGACCGCACCGAGCTCGTGGGCCTGCTCGATGACGGGCTTGATGTTCCGTACCGCACCGGAGGCGCCCGGGTACTGCACCAGGACACCGAAGACGCCGCGCTCGGCGATCTCCGCCGGAATGCCGTCGGAGAGGTCGGCGACGACGACCTCGACACCGGTCGGCTCGGCGCGGGTCTCGATGACGGCGATCGTCTGCGGCAGGACGTCGGCGTCGACCAGGAAGACACCGTTCTTGACCTTGCCGACACGCCGCGAGAGCGCCATGGCCTCGGCGGCCGCGGTGCCCTCGTCGAGCAGCGAGGCGCCGGAGGTGGGCAGCCCGGTCAGCTCGGCGACCATCGTCTGGAAATTGAGGAGCGCCTCCAGGCGGCCCTGCGAGATCTCCGGCTGGTACGGCGTGTAGGCCGTGTACCAGGCGGGGTTCTCCATGACGTTGCGGAGGATCACCGGCGGGGTGAAGGTGCCGTAGTAGCCGAGCCCGATCATCGGGGCCAGCACCTGGTTGCGGTCGGCGAGGGAACGCAGCTCTGCCAGGACCTCGGCCTCGGTGCGGGCGGTCGGCAGCTGCAGCGCCTCCGCGCTCTTGATGACATCGGGCACCGCTGCCGCGGTCAGCTCGTCCAGCGAGCCGTAACCGATCTGAGCGAGCATCTTCGACTGCGCCTCGGCATCGGGACCGATGTGGCGCTCTTCGAACGGAATGCCCTGCTCCAGCTGGGAGAGCGAAGTGCGACGGGGGGTCATGGTGGAGGCCTCCTGGTCTGTCACGACCTGCGAGGGGCACCACGGCGCGGGTGCCCGAACGGCCTCCCCCTCTGTCATCTCAACCTGAGAGCTTCACCGGCGCGCCCTGCGGCGTACCGGCTTTCACCGTCGGTGAGGAAGGGAATCGTACCGGCACTCGGCCGCACGAAACCCGCCCTGCTTTCCAGAGTGACCTCGTCCGTGCGGTACGGGGGCCTGAGAGATTCCGGGGAGGATTTGCTCCTTCGGCGCCTTCGGATTCGCTCCGGAGGACTCTCCCGCACGGGGTCAGCAGCCATCACCAGCCTACCAGCGGGGTTCGCGGCGGAATTCTCGAGTGGCCAACCCCTCGGATCTGCACTTCTGTAGTGCTTGTGGAGTAGCCGCGACCAGTGGGAGGGACCGTGCAGACCGACATCGATCCGCGCAGCCTGATCGGCCGCAAAGCGTTCGACCGCAAGGGCACCAAGATCGGAACCGTGGACGAGGTGTACCTCGACGACGCGACCGGTGTGCCCGAGTGGGCGGCCGTACGTACCGGACTGTTCAGCCGGGATGCGTTCGTCCCGCTGGAACCCAGCGAATTCGTGGAGGATTCGCTCCGCGTCCCCTTCGACCGTGCGCTGATCAAGGACGCGCCAGACTTCGGCGTAGGCCGCCATCTCTCACCGGAACAGGAACTCCAGCTCTACCGGCACTACGGTCTGGACTCCCCGCCCGCGGAGACCGGCCCGGACGGGGACTTCGGCAGACTGGCCGGCCAGGACGAGTAGTCCACCGGGTTCCGCACCAGCGGCAGCGGATCGGCCGGCTGCAGTTCCGGATCGTCGATGCGGAACGTGCGCACCCGGCCGGGCGCCGATTCGGGTTCCTCGAACCGCACCGTCACCCGGCCGACACCGCTGCCCTGCACCCAGCCATGGCCGTAGGTGTCGTGACGTACGTCGTGTCCGGCGGGCCAGCGCCGTGCGGCGAGCTGCTCGGCGGTCTCCTGGACCTCCTCCCACGCACCGTCCACCGGCTTGTCCCCGTCGCCCCCCGCCTCTGTCTCCTCCTCGGCGGCTTCGCCGGTGACGGGCTGCTCACCGGCGGCCTGGGCGAAGAGGTCTTCCTGCGTGTAGTCGGCAAGCCCCGTGACGCCCACCCCCAGGAGCCGCACTCCTCCGGTGGTGTCCACGGCCTCCAGGAGCCGTGCGGCGGCCTCCCGGACCACTGCCTGGTCGTCCGTGGGCCCACGCAGCGTCTCGGACCTCGTGAGCGTGGAGAAGTCGTACCGCCGTACCTTCAGTACCACCGTCCGCCCGGACCGCCCCGCACCCCGCAGCCGCTGGACGCATCGGTCGGCCAGCCGTTCCACCTCCGTCCTGACCCGCACCCGGTCGTGCAGATCCGCGTCGAAGGTGTCCTCGACCGACACCGATTTCGCGTCCCGCTCCGCGACCACGGGCCGGTCGTCGTATCCGAACGCCATGCGGTGCAGCGAGCCGCCGTGCGCCTTCCCCAGCAGGCGTACGAGCTCCGCCTCACCCGCCTCGACCAGGTCATTGACCGTCGTCATCCCGGCGCGGCGCAGATGGTCCGCCGTCGCGGGCCCGACGCCGGGGAGAATCCGTACCGACATCGGCGCGAGCAGTTCCCGCTCCGTCCCCGGCTCTATGAGCAGCAGCCCGTTCGGTTTCGCCTCCTCCGAAGCGATCTTGGCCAGCATCTTGGAACCGGCGAGCCCAACCGAGCCGGTGAGCCCCGTGACCGCCTTGATGGCCGTACGCAGCTGCTCACCGATCTCCAGCGCGGAAGCGGCGTCATCGGCCGTGCCACCCGCTTCGAGGTCCACAAAGGCTTCGTCCAGGCTGAGCGGCTCCACCAGCGGGGAGAGCCGCCCCAGCAGCTCCATCACCTGGTCACTGACCGTCCGGTACAGCAGGAAGCGGGGCACCAGATAGGCCGCGTTCGGAGCCAGCCGCCGTGCCTGCGCCGTGGGCATCGCCGAATGCACCCCGAAGCACCGTGCCTCGTACGACGCGGTGGCGACGACTCCACGCGGTCCCAGCCCGCCCACCACGACCGGTTTGCCGCGCAGGCTTGGTTTCGCCGCCTGCTCGGCAGAGGCGTAGAAGGCATCCATGTCCAGATGCAGGATGGTGGGCGCGGCTCTCACATCAATCGATGCTGCCCTACGGCACTGACAATCGCCGCGCCCGATTCCCCGGCCGGGGTCAGCCGGCGCGGTTGCGTCGACGCGCGAGCTCATCGGCGGGGTTGTTCCTGACCAGCGTCTCGCCGGTGTCCACCCGCTCACCGTGCAGCTGTGACAGGGCGGAGTCGACGTCCTGCCACACCACACCCACGGCGATACCGAAAACCCCCTGGCCGCCCTGGAGCAGATCGACGACCTGGTCGGGCGAGGAGCACTCGTAGACCGTCGCCCCGTCGCTCATCAGCGTCATCCGCTCAAGATCCTGGAAACCGCGGGCCCGCAGATGCTGAACCGTGGTGCGGATGTTCTGCAGGGCGACACCCGTGTCCAGGAAACGCTTCACGATCTTCAGCAGGACAACGTCCCGGAAGCTGTAGAGCCGCTGTGTGCCCGAGCCGTATGCCGGACGCACGCTCGGCTCGACCAGCCCCGTGCGCGCCCAGTAGTCGAGCTGCCGATAGGTGATCCCCGCGGCCGCGCAAGCTGTCGGCCCGCGATAGCCGATGTCGTTGGCCGATGCCACGCCGCCCCCCGCCACCGCCGCCGGTTTAACCGGTTGCCTGATGGTGTGGCCGGCTGTACTCCCCTGCTGCGGATACGGCCCACCCGCTGCCGTACCGTCGCCGCTGCTTCTCACGCCGACCTCCGTCCTTGACCTGCCATCTCGAAGGTAGGCAGTCACTCGGGGTGCGTCAACGATCGCCACACTCGGCACGCCGAGTGATAATCACCCTGAGAGTGGTTTCCCGTGTCCTGCGAGCGGGAAAGGCTTGTCGGATGCGCTGACTGCGACCCCGTAGAACGGTTACTGACTGTTGGTACCGAAGTCCTCCGGTGAAATCTGGTCAAGGAACTCGCGGAACTTCTCCACCTCGTCCTCCTGCTCGTCCGGGATGGCGATACCGGCATCGTCGAGCACCCCGTCACTGCCGTAGATCGGCGTTCCGGTGCGCAGTGCGAGCGCTATGGCGTCGGACGGCCGCGCGCTCACCTCGACCCCGCTGGCGAAGACCAGCTCCGCGTAGAAGACCCCTTCCCGCAGGTCCGTGATACGGACCTCGGTGAGCTCTTGGCCGACGGCCTCGAGCACATCCTTGAAGAGATCATGGGTCAGCGGCCTGGCCGGAGCCATGCCCTGCTGGGCGAAGGCGATCGCGGTCGCCTCACCAGGACCGATCCAAATGGGGAGGTACCGGTCGCCTCCCACTTCACGCAGGAGCACGATCGGTTGGTTGGAGGGCATTTCCACCCGGACACCCACAACGTCGAGCTCGTTCACACAGCAACCCTAGGACGTGCTCGGCAGGTTTGGGTAGTCGGGCACCGACGTGATCAGTGGAACCGGACCCGCAGAGCGGTCTGCACAAGCGCCGAATGAAGCCGTACGGACAGCTCTGCGAGCTCCCTCGCGGTGGCCTCCGCATGCGCTCTGGTCTGCGGATTCCGGTGCCGGCGCAGGGGCGCGACCACCTGCTCGATGAGTCCCGCCTCTCGGTCCGCGGCCGCCCGAATGGCACGCAGGTGACGCGGTTCCAGACCGAATCGACCCAGATCCGCCACAAGCTTGGCCACCGTGACCATCTCCGCCTCGTAACCGCCCTCGGCGGTCGGAACGACCAGGCCGTACGACTCCCACTCATCCAGGTCGCTCTCGGCGACCTCAGCGGCCGCCAGCAGCTCGGCACGGCCGATACGGGCCGCGGTCGCCCGTCCGGGGCCGACGTCCCAGCCGCCGTCGGTCGGATCCCGCGGATCGCCCCCGGACGGCAGCGTGGACTGTTCGCCACGGGCGAGAGCATCCAGATGCTCTCGGATGACCTTCAGCGGGAGGTAGTGGTCCCGCTGCATACGCAGCACCTGAGCCAGCCGCTCCACGTCGGCCCCACGGAACTTGCGATAACCGGAGGGGGTCCGCTGCGGTTCGACGAGACCTTCGGCCTCCAGGAAGCGAATCTTGGAGATCGTGACTTCGGGAAACTCGTCCCGCAGTTGCAGGAGCACCGTGCCGATGCTCATCGGGCGGTCGTCGGCGGTGGCGGTGCCGTGACCGGCACCGCCCGTCGGTGTTCTCAGCATGGACCTTCCCTGACGGGTCAGATGCCCCGCTGGCTCGCGTAGAAGACCAGTCGGTACTTGCCGATCTGCACTTCGTCACCGTTGGACAGGGCGACGGAGTCGATGCGCTCGCGGTTGACGTAGGTGCCGTTCAGGCTGCCCACGTCCCCGACCGTGAAGCTGCCGTCGGGGCTCCTACGGAACTCCACATGCCGCCGCGACACCGTCACGTCGTCGAGGAAGATGTCGCTCTGCGGATGGCGGCCTGCCGTGGTCAGCTCACCGTCCAGCAAGAAGCGGCTGCCGGAGTTCGGACCACGTCGTACCACCAGGAGTGCCGAGCCGAGCGGAAGAGCATCGACTGCGGCCTGCGCCTCAGGCGAGAGGGACGGTACGGGCGTCTGCCCGGTGGCCTCCGCCTCGTATGCCTCAAGACCGGAGATGGAGATGGTCGAGGTCGTCTCCGAGGCACGCTCGGGAATTCCACCCTTCAGCGGCGCACCGCAGTTGGAGCAGAAGCGACTGGCCTCGGCGTTGCGATGCCCGCACCTCGTACAGACCGGCATGGATGAACCCTCCTGCCTCGGGGGGAACCCTCCACCCGCACTTGAGGTTGACGGTTCCGAGAAACCTATGCGGCCGGCACCGGCAGGGTCAACAGACGACGCGCCGGAAGCGCCCGAATTGTCACTGCCCGAACCGGACACCTGATCACGGAAGAGCGGGCGCTCCGAACCCTGCTCCTCTGCCTGGCCATGACGCGGTGCGCGATGGCGGGCAGCTTCATCGCGAGCGCTCTTGCCGAACAACTTCCCAAACAACTTCACGGGCGATTCCCCTTGACCGAAATAGACCCGCCCGTGGGGCAGGACGAACCCTGAACGAACACACCTGCCGACCCGGACATCTTCACAACGTCCGTATCCACTCGACAGTTTCCACCACGCACCACCATTACGATGCGGCGACCCCCCGCAACCTCCTGCCCGTGTCCTTCGACCCCTCCGTGGCGCGGTCTCACGAGGATGACGACCGAGCGTAGTCAGGCCGCTTCGCCGGTCGCAAGACGTCCACGACAATGTCGTCGGCCTGCTCCACATGCACGGTGGCCTGCTCCTTCTCCAGTGTCTGCACCACACCGCCAGGGATGTTCAGCGCCGGTTCCAGATCCTGGGGCTTGCCGATCACCTTGAACACGTACGGCGCGGTGATTTTACGGCCGTCAACCTTGACGTTGCCGCCATCACCGGAGAAGAACGTATTGGCCACCACTCTCACTCCGTTGACCTCGATCGCCTCGGCACCCGCCGCACGCAACTCCTGCAGCGCGTCGAGCAGCATGTCCGCCTTGATCCCGTCTCCCGGGTCATTGACGGTGAGTGTGATCCCGGGCCCGTGTGCGGCCACGGTGCCAGCGAGAATACCGAGTTGCCGCTCCTTCTCCACCGTCTGCTTACGCGCCTCCTCAGCCTGGTCGGAGCTGTTCTCCAGCTCCGTACGCTGAGCGTCGAGGCGCTGCTTCTCGTCCTCCAGACGCTGCGTTCGGTCGTCCAGCTCGTCGAGAATGCGGACCAGGTCCTCCTGGCGGGCACCCCGCAGTGCGCTGTTGTCACTGTTCGAGCGCACCTGAATGGCCAGCCCCAGACCGAGGACGAACAGCAGCACTGCGACGATGAGTTGGGCTCGCGTCACCCGCGGCGGCCAGAGTCCGGCGATCAGCCGCTGGCGTCCGGTGAGCTCCTTGGCGGCGTCCGCCGACTGCTCGCCGATGCGCCCCTTGTCGCTGGGAAGTTCTTCGTTGCTCATCGGCGTCAGGCCCGGAAGACGTGTCGGCGGATGGCCGCGGCGTTGGAGAAGATCCGGATCCCGAGCACGACCACCACACCGGTGGAGAGTTGCGCTCCCACGCCCAGTTTGTCTCCCAGGAACACGATCAGTGCGGCCACCACGACGTTCGACAGGAACGACACGACGAACACCTTGTCGACGAAGATTCCGTCGAGCATGGCCCGCAGACCCCCGAAGACTGCGTCGAGGGCAGCCACGACAGCGATCGGAAGATAGGGCTCGACCACCGCCGGCACCTCGGGGCGGACCAACAGTCCGACCACGACTCCCACGACGAGGCCCAGTACGGCGATCACGATGTGCCCTTCCCTGTGTCTGCCGCACCACTGCCGGTGTCTGCGGCCTTATAAGGCTCTGCTGTTCGTACGATCAGGCTCGGCGCGACCGGAAGGTTCACCTTCTCCTGGACGGACATGCTCGTCCGGATGTCGAAGGTGTCCTTGAGCGCCTGCAGATACTGGCCGTCAGCGCTGTCCTGGAATGCAGTGCTGAGCTGCTTCCCGTTCCCCACCGCCAGCAGCGTGTACGGCGGCACGAGCGGTCTGTTGTCGACCAGTATGGCGTCGCCGGCCGCACGGATCGCCGACAGGGCCGTCAGACGCTGCCCGTTGATCGCGATCGCTTCCGCACCGGACTGCCAGAGTCCGTTGACGACCCGTTGCAGGTCCCGGTCGCGGACCCGCCCGGTATCGGCGAATCCGCTGGTCTCCCTCGGCCCGCCACCGCCCTGGTCAGTGTCCTTGGCGTCGTCGACGACGAGTTTCACGCCGGGCCCCTCCACCGCTGTCGCCCCGGCGAGCAATGCCACCAGTTCCCCCTGATCCCCGCCGTGCTTCTCCAACGCCTTGCGCTGGCGCCTGCCCACGTCGTCCCGGAGCGTGTCGACCTGCGACTCAAGAGTGTCGGCCGCCGCCGTCTCCCCGCCGATACGATCGATCAACTCCTGGCGCTCCTTGGCGAGGACCGGCGCGGAGACACGTGCCTGCGCAGCCCCCAGCGTGACCACAAGTGCAGCAAGCACCAGACATGCGGCGAGGCCGAGTCTCGACTTGAGCGTGCGGGGCATGCCCGCGCTCCCGTCGGCCTTCCGACGCGCCGATGCCTCGGCGTATCCGTCGTCCAGGCTGTGGTCCATCACATTGGTCAGCAGCGACATGGACGCGTCGGGGCGCGCAGGAGGCGAGGCGGTACTCCGATCGGGGGGCTGCTGCGACATGCCGCACATCGTCGCACGTCGCCACTGCTACCGCCGAATGGCCCCACCGGTGTGCCCAAAGGCGTCGCTGGACGCCGCCGGGAACACCGGTGGAACCCTCAGTGACCTGCGCTCTCCACAACCGCCGCCCATTCGTCCAGCAGCGCCTGCGCGGAGGCGTCGTCCGGACCCTCAGCCCACAAATGGGTGACCGCTTCGGCCGGGTCCGGCAGTACCATCACCCATCGCCCGTCGGCCTCCACGACCCGTACACCGTCCGTCGTGTCGACACTGCGGTCACCGGCGGCCTCCACCACCCGCCGCATGACCAAGCCCTTGACGGCCCAGGGTGTGGCCAGATCACGGCGCAGGACATGGGCGCGGGGAATACGGGCATCGATCTGGCTGAGAGTGAGCTGGGTCCTGGCGACGAGCCCGAGGAGTCTCACAAAAGCAGCCGATCCATCGAAGACGCTGCTGAATTCGGGAACGATGAATCCACCGCGGCCGTCTCCACCGAAGATGGTGCCTTCCTCGCGTCCCACACGCGTCAGATCGTCGGGCGATGTCGTCGTCCATTCGACCTGCGTACCGTGGTACGCGGCGACCTGCTCGGCGACCCGCGTCGTGGTCACCGGCAGCGCCACCCGCCCGCTGCGCCGCTCGGCCGCCACGAGGTCGAGCATCACCAGGAGCGCCCGGTCGTCCTCCACGATCCTGCCCCGTTCGTCGACCAGGGAGAGCCGCTCACCTACCGGGTCGAACCGCACGCCGAACGCGGCCCGTGCAGAGGAGACGATCTCGCCCAACCGCACCAGTCCTGAGCGCCGGGTCTCGGCGGATTCGGTGGGCCGTGATTCGTCGAGGCCGGGGTTGATGGTCAATGCGTCCACGCCGAGCCTGCCCAGCAGGCTGGGCAGGACAAGCCCGGCACTGCCGTTGGATGCGTCGACGACAACCTTGAGACCCGCGTCGGCGATCCCCGCGGTGTCCACATTCCGCAGCAGCGATCCGGTGTACGAGTCGAAGACGCTGGACGGGAAGTGCAGGTCCCCGATCTCTCCCGGGAAGGCGCGGCGGTATTCCTGACGTGCGTAGACCCGGTCCAGCTTCCGCTGCCGCGCCTGGGAGAGGTCTGCGCCCCGCTCGTCGAAGAACATGATGTCGACCGAGTCGGACACGCCGGGGGATGTACGGATCATGATCCCGCCTGCGCTGCCCCGGGCGGTCTGCTGACGTGCGACGGGCAGCGGTACGTTCTCCAGGTCCCGGACATCGATGGCACTGGCCTGGAGCGCCGAGATAACCGCTCTCTTCAGCGCACGGGCGCCGCGGGAGTGGTCACGGGCGGTGGTGACCGTCGAGCCCTTCTTGAGGGTCGTGGCATAGGCTCCGGCGAGCCGGACCGCCAGCTCCGGCGTGATCTCGACGTTCAGAATCCCGGACACTCCCCGGGCCCCGAATAGGTGGGCCTGTCCGCGAGATTCCCAGATCACCGAGGTATTGACGAAGGCGCCGGCCTCGATGGTCTTGAACGGGTAGACGCGGACATTGCCCTGAATGATCGATTCTTCACCGATCAGACACTCGTCTCCGATGACCGCGCCGTCCTCGATGCGGGCGGCCCGCATGACGTCGGTGTTTTTACCGATCACGCATCCGCGCAGATTGCTGTGCTGGCCGATGTAGACGTTGTCGTGAACCACTGCCCTGTGCAGGAAGGCGCCGCTCTTCACGACGACGTTCGACCCGATGACCGTGTGCTCGCGAATCTCCGCTCCGGCTTCGACCTTTGCGTAGTCCCCGATGTAGAGGGGTCCCCGCAGTACCGCGTCGGGATGTACTTCCGCGCCTTCCGCTACCCATACGCCCGGCGAGATCTCGAAGCCGTCGATCTCGACGTCGACCTTGCGCTCAAGAACGTCTGCCTGGGCCTTCACATAGCTCTCGTGGGTACCGACATCCTCCCAGTAGCCCTCGGCGACATAGCCGTAGATGGGCTTCCCTTCCTTCATGAGCTGCGGGAAGACATCACCGGACCAGTCCACGGAGACGTCGGCCTCGACATAGTCGAACACCTCGGGCTCCATGACGTAGATGCCCGTATTGACGGTGTCCGAGAAGACCTGGCCCCAGGTCGGCTTCTCCAGGAAACGCTCGACCTGGCCCGCCTCGTCCACGATGGTGATACCGAATTCCAGAGGATTCGGCACACGGGTCAGGCACACCGTCACCAGCCCGCCCTTTTCCTTGTGGAAGGCGATGAGGTCGGTGAGATCGAAGTCGGTGAGCGCGTCACCGGAAATAACGAGGAAGGTGTCGTCCTTCAGCGCTTCCTCGGCATTCTTCACGCTCCCCGCGGTGCCGAGCGGCTTCTCCTCATTGGCATAACTGAGCTCCATCCCGAGCTCTTCGCCGTCCCCGAAGTAGTTTTTGACCAACGAGGCAAGAAACTGGACCGTTACGACGGTCTCGTTGAGCCCGTGCCGCTTGAGCAGCCGAAGCACATGCTCCATGATCGGCCGATTGGCGACGGGCAGAAGCGGCTTTGGCATGCTTGAGGTCATGGGGCGAAGACGAGTGCCTTCGCCGCCAGCCATCACGACGGCCTTCATGTCGGAAACGTCCTCCTTGCAGAGACGACGGTTTAGCCGACTTCACCCGTCAGGGCACCACCCGGGTCATCAGCGGCGGGCCGGCCACACTGCGCGGCACCCGCATCAACGAGCTCAATCGGCTGCTACATCCGCCTTGACGAGCCGGCGGACCTGAACCACGTAGAGGATCCCTGCCCACCAATAGAGCGTTGTACCCCAACCTGCGAACGCCCATCCGAAAATGGCGGCCAGCGATGCAAGCCAACCACTTCCGTCGCTGAGCAGCAACAAGGGGAACGCATACATCAAGTTGAACGTGGCAGCCTTCCCCAGAAAGTTCACCTGGGGCGGCGGATAGCCGTGGCGGCGAAGGATTCCCACCATCACGAGGAGCATCAGCTCGCGGGCCACAAGTGCCGCGGTGAGCCAGAGCGGCAGGATCTCCCGCCAGGTCAGACCGACGAGGGTCGAAAGGATGTAGAGGCGGTCTGCAGCAGGGTCCAGAAGCCGACCGAGGCTGCTGATCTGGTTCCACCGGCGGGCGAGCTTCCCGTCGAGGTAGTCACTGATGCCACTGAACATCAGCACCAGCAAGGCCCAGCCATCGCTTTGGGGGCCGCCGAACACGGGGCGAAGAATCAGCCACAGGAAGAGCGGAACCCCGACAAGGCGAGCCATGCTGAGGATGTTGGGGATGGTGAGTACCCGGTCCGTCTGAACCCGAGTCTCCTGGACCTCCACCCGGGGGCCTCCTGTGTGAAGAACGTGCCAATGATGCCCCCTGACCTTACCCTCAGCCACTGCAGGCAGGCGCACAGGGGTAACGCAAGACCTCGTGAACGCAGAAAATCCCCGTGCCACAAGGGCACGGGGCTTTCCCGTAAAAGGAGTTCGGCGGCGTCCTACTCTCCCACAGGGTCCCCCCTGCAGTACCATCGGCGCTGAAAGGCTTAGCTTCCGGGTTCGGAATGTAACCGGGCGTTTCCCTAACGCAATGACCACCGAAACACTATGAAATTAACCAACACCGGGCAAAAACACGGCCGTTCGTTATTTCAGAACTAACACAGTGGACGCGAGCAACTGAGGACAAGCCCTCGGCCTATTAGTACCAGTCAGCTCCACCCGTTACCGGGCTTCCACATCTGGCCTATCAACCCAGTCGTCTACTGGGAGCCTTAACCAATCAAGTTGGTGGGAATACTCATCTCGAAGCAGGCTTCCCGCTTAGATGCTTTCAGCGGTTATCCTTTCCGAACGTAGCCAACCAGCCATGCCCTTGGCAGGACAACTGGCACACCAGAGGTTCGTCCGTCCCGGTCCTCTCGTACTAGGGACAGCCCTTCTCAATATTCCTACGCGCACAGCGGATAGGGACCGAACTGTCTCACGACGTTCTAAACCCAGCTCGCGTACCGCTTTAATGGGCGAACAGCCCAACCCTTGGGACCGACTCCAGCCCCAGGATGCGACGAGCCGACA
The DNA here is from genome assembly GCF_042882185.1 of Streptomyces sp. NPDC058239. Lineage (NCBI taxonomy): Bacteria > Bacillati > Actinomycetota > Actinomycetes > Kitasatosporales > Streptomycetaceae > Streptomyces > Streptomyces sp. NPDC058239. The sequence continues at coordinate 4,019 of NZ_JBHVWS010000020.1, read as the reverse complement.
TCGAGGTGCCAAACCATCCCGTCGATATGGACTCTTGGGGAAGATCAGCCTGTTATCCCCGGGGTACCTTTTATCCGTTGAGCGACAGCGCTTCCACAAGCCACTGCCGGATCACTAGTCCCGACTTTCGTCCCTGCTCGACCCGTCGGTCTCACAGTCAAGCTCCCTTGTGCACTTACACTCAACACCTGATTGCCAACCAGGCTGAGGGAACCTTTGGGCGCCTCCGTTACTCTTTAGGAGGCAACCGCCCCAGTTAAACTACCCATCAGACACTGTCCCTGATCCGGATCACGGACCCAGGTTAGACATCCAGCACGACCAGAGTGGTATTTCAACGGCGACTCCACAACCACTGGCGTGGCTGCTTCAAAGTCTCCCACCTATCCTACACAAGCCGAACCGAACACCAATATCAAACTGTAGTAAAGGTCCCGGGGTCTTTCCGTCCTGCTGCGCGAAACGAGCATCTTTACTCGTAGTGCAATTTCACCGGGCCTATGGTTGAGACAGTCGAGAAGTCGTTACGCCATTCGTGCAGGTCGGAACTTACCCGACAAGGAATTTCGCTACCTTAGGATGGTTATAGTTACCACCGCCGTTTACTGGCGCTTAAGTTCTCAGCTTCGCCGACCCGAAAGTCAGCTAACCGGTCCCCTTAACGTTCCAGCACCGGGCAGGCGTCAGTCCGTATACATCGCCTTACGGCTTCGCACGGACCTGTGTTTTTAGTAAACAGTCGCTTCTCGCTGGTCTCTGCGGCCACCCCCAGCTCGGAGAGCAAGTCCCCTCACCAGTGATGGCCCCCCTTCTCCCGAAGTTACGGGGGCATTTTGCCGAGTTCCTTAACCATAGTTCACCCGAACGCCTCGGTATTCTCTACCTGACCACCTGAGTCGGTTTAGGGTACGGGCCGCCATGAAACTCGCTAGAGGCTTTTCTCGACAGCATAGGATCATCCACTTCGCCACAATCGGCTCGGCATCAGGTCTCAGCCTTAACGTGTGACGGATTTACCTACCACACGGCCTACACCCTTACCCCGGGACAACCACCGCCCGGGCTGGACTACCTTCCTGCGTCACCCCATCGCTTACCTAGTACAAGTCTGGTTCGTCGGCTCCACCACTACCCTCAACTCCGAAGAGATCGGGCCGGCTTCACGGACTTAGCATCGCCTGATTCAGTATTGGGCGTTTCAAAGCGGGTACCGGAATATCAACCGGTTGTCCATCGACTACGCCTGTCGGCCTCGCCTTAGGTCCCGACTTACCCTGGGCAGATCAGCTTGACCCAGGAACCCTTAGTCAATCGGCGCACACGTTTCTCACGTGTGTATCGCTACTCATGCCTGCATTCTCACTCGTGAACCGTCCACAACTCGCTTCCGCGGCTGCTTCACCCGGCACACGACGCTCCCCTACCCATCCGTACTCCCGTTGGGGATACATGTACGAATGACACGACTTCGGCGGTACGCTTGAGCCCCGCTACATTGTCGGCGCGGAATCACTTGACCAGTGAGCTATTACGCACTCTTTCAAGGGTGGCTGCTTCTAAGCCAACCTCCTGGTTGTCTCTGCGACTCCACATCCTTTCCCACTTAGCGTACGCTTAGGGGCCTTAGTCGATGCTCTGGGCTGTTTCCCTCTCGACCATGGAGCTTATCCCCCACAGTCTCACTGCCGTGCTCTCACTTACCGGCATTCGGAGTTTGGCTAAGGTCAGTAACCCGGTAGGGCCCATCGCCTATCCAGTGCTCTACCTCCGGCAAGAAACACACGACGCTGCACCTAAATGCATTTCGGGGAGAACCAGCTATCACGGAGTTTGATTGGCCTTTCACCCCTAACCACAGGTCATCCCCCAGGTTTTCAACCCTGGTGGGTTCGGTCCTCCACGAAGTCTTACCTCCGCTTCAACCTGCCCATGGCTAGATCACTCCGCTTCGGGTCTTGAGCGTGCTACTGAAACGCCCTATTCGGACTCGCTTTCGCTACGGCTTCCCCACACGGGTTAACCTCGCAACACACCGCAAACTCGCAGGCTCATTCTTCAAAAGGCACGCAGTCACGACA
>NZ_JBHVWS010000019.1:48058-145871 GCF_042882185.1 Streptomyces sp. NPDC058239 | reverse complement strand
GCCCGACCGACCCACCGCCCGCACGGCCCGAGACCTCGTCGCGGCCACAGGGTCGAACCGGATGCGACGCCGGCCGGGCCGCCGGTACGGCCACGAAGGGTGCCGCGCCGCCCCACGGGGACAAGGGCGGCACCGCAAGGATCACCGCTCGCTGTCGAGGTGGTGCATCTGGGACTCGGCATAGCGGGTGCCGGCGGCGGCGCCGACGGGGACGGCCTGCTCGATGGCCGACAGGTCGTCACCGGTGAGGGTGAGTTCCTGGGCGCCGAGGGCCTCGGCAAGGCGCTCGCGGCGGCGGGCGCCGACGAGCGGGACGATGTCCTGGCCCTGCGCGGCGACCCAGGCGATGGCGACCTGAGCGACACTGGCGCCCTTGGCCTCGGCGACCCCCCGCAAGGCATCGACCAGGGCCAGGTTGTGGTCGAGGTTGTCGCCCTGGAAGCGGGGGCTGATGGCACGGAAGTCGGGAGCTGCGAACTGCCGGGCCTTGCTCCAGTGGCCGGAGATCAGGCCCCGGGAGAGTACGCCGTAGGCGGTGATGCCGATGCCCAGCTCGCGGGCGGTGGGCAGAATCTCGTCCTCGATTCCGCGAGAGATCAAGGAGTACTCGATCTGCAGGTCGGCGATGGGGTGCACAGCCTGGGCCCGCCGCAGGGAGTCCGCGCCGACCTCGGACAGACCGATGTGGCGGACGAGGCCTGCCTGGACCATCTCGGCGATGGCACCGACGGTTTCCTCGACCGGCACATCGGGGTCGAGCCGCGCCGGGCGGTAGATGTCGATGTGGTCGGTGCCCAGACGGCGCAGGGAGTAGGCGAGGAAGTTCTTCACGGCCTCGGGGCGGGCGTCGTAGCCGCCCCAGCCGCCCTTGGCATCGCGCAGGGCGCCGAACTTGACGCTGATCACGGCGTCGTCGCGGCTGCGGCTGCGCAAGGCATCACGGAGCAGCAGCTCATTGTGGCCCATGCCGTAGAAGTCGCCGGTGTCCAGCAAGGTCACGCCGGCGTCGAGCGCGGCGTGGACGGTGGCGATGGACTCGGCCTCGTCGGCCGGCCCGTAGAGGTCGGACATGCCCATCATGCCGAGGCCGAGAGCGGAGACTGCGGGACCGTTGATTCCGAGAGTGCGGGTGTTCACAGAGGTGATCCTTCACGAGAGACTTATCAACGCTAACGAGTACATGTTATCGCTGATGTAATCGATGCTAACAGGCGTCGGGTAGCGTTTGATTCCATGAGTGCGGAAAAATCTCTCGACACCCGCGAGCGCATCCTCGTCGCGGCCGCCGACCTGCTGGCCGAAGGCGGCAGCGATGCCGTCTCCACGCGCGCCGTCAGCGCAGCCGCCGGCGTCCAGGCACCCACCCTCTACCGGCTCTTCGGAGACAAGAAGGGGCTGCTGGACGCCGTCACCGCCTACGGCTTCGAGCGCTACCTCTCGGACAAGCAGGCCCTGGCAGCCACCGGTGATCCGGTCGAGGACCTGCGGCACGGCTGGGACCTGCACATCGAGTTCGGCCTGACGCATCCCTCGTTCTACGTACTGATGTATGGAGCCGTACGCCCGGGCGAGCGGGCCGCGGCCTCCGGGAAGACGTACCGGGTGCTGCTCGGCATGCTCGAGCGCGCCGCCCGGGCGGGCCGTCTGCGCGTACCCGTCGACGCGGCCGCCGAGATGATCCAGGCCACCAGTGTCGGCGTCGCCCTCGCGCTCATCACCGCCCCCGCCGACGCCCGCGACATGGGCCTGTCCGACCGCACCCGGGACACGGTGCTGACCGCCCTCACCACAGACCCCGCACCTGCCGACCGCGACGCCACCCTCGCCTCCCGCGCCATCGCTCTCGACGCCGCGCTGACCCCCGGGCCCGAATCCCTCACGGCGGGTGAGGTCGCTCTGCTCCGCGAGTGGCTCACACGCCTCGCGTCAGCATGACCCTGCCGCGGCCTGCGCGACTTCACACGGCGCCGCGGGCCACCTTCGCCGGCTCACCGGGTGAGTGCGTCCATGGGCGCGAGGCGGAGCCAGGGGCGCAGACGTTCCAGGTCGGCGGCGAGGGCCAGCAGCCGCTCCTCGCCGCCGGAGGGGGCGACGAGCTGAACGGCGTACGGCGAGCGGTCCGCCCGCTCCGCGGCGCCTAGGGGCACAGCGGCAGCCGGCCAACCCGCGAGGTTCCAGGGCGGGGTGAAGGGGCTGAACCGGGTGTTGGCGAGCAGATTTGCCGTCCAGCCCCGTCGGTGCCAGTCCTTCGCCGCCGGGGCGGGCCGGGCGAGAGCCGGGGTGAGCAGCACGTCGTGGCGCTCGAAGAACGGGAGCATGCGGTCGCGCAGTTGTGACCTGTGGTCGGTGTGCGGCAGTGGAGTACGCACCACCAGGCGGCCGACGGCGGCATGACGACGGGTGCGTGGTGCGAGCCGCCGGGGGTCGAGGCCGACAGCTTCGGCCGCCGTACCGGCGGTCCATCGTGCGGCCGCAGCGACGCCCAGCCACCAGGGATAGGGCGGGTCGGCAGCCACGACGTGGTGACCCGCCTCGCTGAGCAGGCGGGCGGCGTCACGGGCGGCCCGGGCCCAATCGCGGCTGACGCCGACGCCGGGGACGGGGCTGCGGGTGGAGACGGCTATGCGCAGCGGTTCGCTCGCCGAGGGGCCGGGGGACGGCTTTTCCACACCGGCAAGCACCTGGTACATCAGCCTGGCATCCGCGACGGTGGTTGCGATGGGGCCGTTCTCCGCCATGCCGTACCAACCGTTGGTGCCCAGCTCGCAGGGCACCGTATCCGCGCCCGGCTTGAGACCGACCAGGCCGCAGCACGCGCAGGGGATGCGGATGGATCCCATCCCGTCCGCTCCGAGCGCGATCGGTGCCAGCCCTGCGGCGACCGCCGCGGCGCTGCCGCCGGAGGAGCCACCGGAACTGCGAGCCGGCTCCCAGGGGTTACGGGTGACGCCGTGCGCGCCCTCCGTCGTACCGAAGACGCACAGCTCGGGAACATGGGTGAGGCCGATGACGACGGCCCCGGAAGCACGCAGGCGGCTGACGGTCTCGTGGTCGGCGGTGGCGGGTCCGGTCGGCGAGGCCGCGCTGCCGTTGCGGGTGGCCTGTCCGGCGACCGGGACGTTGTCCTTGATCGCAACGGGCACGCCCGCGAGCGGCAGATCGGTCAGGTCCTTCCGGCCGGCGAGAGCATCTGCGGCGGCCGGCGCCTCTGCGTCCAGTACGGCCCGGAAGGCACCGAGACGTTCGTCGAGCCGCCGGATACGTTCCAGGTGCTCGACAACGACCTGACGAGGCGTCACATCACCGCGCCGTACGGCATCGGCGATCTCGACGGCGGTGCGGCCGGTCCAACCCGTCACACGTACTCCCAAGTGGTGTGCGAATGTCGCGGAGAGCGTAGGCGGCAAACCTGCGGGGCGGAAGAGCGGACCGTGCCCGCGCCACCTCGAACACCGGACCCGGACGGCTGGAACAGACATGGACGGAGCCGGCCGCCGCGGTTCGAAATGACACCTGAGCGACCCCAGCCAGACATTCATGATCGCTTCACCGGGAAGTCGGCCAGGTCGCACCACGGCCTGACGCGCGGCACCTAAGGTCTTTGGTTCAGACCGGTTATGCATTCGTTACACAGCCGGACCACAGCTCCCGGACCAGAATTCCCGGGCCAGAGAACAGGGATCCCCGTGAGACTCACCCCTCTCGTGATCGCCGCGACGTCCGTCGCGCTCGTCTCCCCGACCGTCGCGCAAGCCCAGCCCCCGGGCACTCTCGCCCCGTCCGCACCCGGCGTGAGCGTCCCGGGCGGGCGGTACGAACACTCGGTCGAGCTGAAGTTCCGGGCCGAGCGCGGGACCACCGTCCGCTACACGCTGGACGGTACGACCCCGACCCGTGACAGTCGCGCCTACTCCCCCGGCCGTCCGCTGCGGATCAAGAAGGACACCAATGTCACGGCGGTCGCCTTCCGCGGCAGGCAGAGCAGCGTCCCTGTGTCGTACGGCTATCTGATCAAGTCCCGGGAGAAGCCGCTCGCCCGTCTGGTCGTCATGTCCGATGTGCACGTCGGCAGCCATGCGAGCGCCGACAAGAAGTACGAGAGCTTCTTCGACACCATCGGGTCGATCTTTCCCGAGCCGGACGCGATCCTGTCCAACGGCGACATGATCAACGACAACGGGGACGGCAAGGGCCCCGACCACAGAATCGTCTCCGAGATCTTCCAGGCCAACCTCGCCCGCAAGGGCATGACCGACACCCAGTTGCTGATCTCCAACGGCAACCACGACGCGAGCCTCGCCGCGATACGGGCCGGATACCCGAAGGCATGGTTCCCCGACTCGGGCGGTGGCTACTACGAGTCCGAGGTGAAGGGCCTCCACATCCTCACGGTCAACACCGAGACGTACGACTCCAGCACGGCCCAGCGCACTTGGCTGAAGGAGCGGCTCGCCGCGATCACCGCCGATCCGGCCTACGCGGGCAAGCCGGTCCTGGTCCAGGGGCACCGGCCCACCACCGGAACCACCATGGACGGCCAGCAGGCTTCCAACCCGCGACTGGCGGAGGATCTGAGCGCCTTTCCGCAGGCCATCCTCTTCTCCGGTCACTCGCACCTGAACATCAACGACGACCGCTCGATCCACCAGCGCGACTTCACTTCGGTCAACGACGGTTCCATGTCGTACGTCGAGATCGATCACGGCTACCAGATGGTCACCGAGGACGGCCTCGCCGACCGCTTCGAGTCGCCGACCGCGCAGGCGCTCTTCGTCGAGGTCTACAAGGACCGTACGGAGATCGCGCGGGTGAACATGGCCGCGGACAAGCACGACATCTACACCGGTGGCCAGTGGTCGGCGAGCTGGCAGCCGCCGTACGCCAGTGCGGGCACCCTGAGCGGTCCCACCTGGACCGTGCGTCTGAAGGGTTCGACAAGTCAGCAGATCAAGGACAACTTCCGCTACACGGACGCCGAACGCAACACCGTGGCGCCGAAGTTCACCACGCGTGAGCCGCTGTCCCGGGTGCACGACGCGAAGGGCGGCACGGCTCTGCGGATCGCGCAGGCCGAGGACGACCAGATGGTGCACCACTACAACGTCGACATCACCGACGCCTCGACGGGGGCCTCGGTCGTCTCGTCCAAGGTCCTCTCGGACTTCTACTTCATGCCCCGGCCGAACACCCTCGACATCCCGGTGACGGGCGCGGCCGGGGGCGGCCGGTACGTGGCACGGGTCGTCGCCGTCGACGCGTACGGGAACGCCTCCCCCGCCGCGTCGCTGACGTTCCGCAAGTAACGCCGCCGGGACCGGGCGGCTCCCTCCCTGGGGTGCCGTCCGGTCCCTGTCCTGCCGGGTGGTCAGGTCGCGTCGGGGTCGACGGCGGCCCGGCCCTTGGCCCGCCTGCCGACGACGGCTGCCGCCGCGACGGCACTGCCCGCGAAGGCAAGGGCGACCATCCATGGCTGGTTGAAGGCATGCCCGGTGGCATGGTCGAGGGAGTACCGGCCGGGGCCGATCAGGCCGATCGCCGCGGCGGTGAAGCCGAGGAAGGCCGGGTACTCGTAGCCGCCGCCCTGTGCGAAGAATCCGGCGGGTGCGTGGACGGCCACGGCGCCCGCCATCGCCCCGGCCGCGGCCGCACCGGCCGCCGGGGTGGCGAGGCCGAGGGCCAGGAGTGCGCCGCCGCCCGCCTCGCCGAGCCCGGCGGCGACCGCGCTGTGCTTGGGCGGGTGGAAGCCCATGGCCTCCATCGCGGCGGTGGTTCCCTCGATGCCTCCGCCGCCGAACCAGCCGGCCAGCTTCTGGGTGCCGTGCGCGGCCAGTACCGCGCCGGTACCGACGCGCAGGACGAGCAGGCCGAGGTCACGGCGGTCGAGGCAGGCCATGAGGGTCTCCGCAAGGGTTCGGGGGTCGGTGGGCTTCGACGCGCCACCCGCGCCGTGGCGGACAGATGCCACGGTTCCACTTTCCGTGGCCCGGGGCGCCGACGCGTCCTGGTGTTAGGCCGTCCGGGGGACGACCACACTCGCGACTCTGCGACGAACGCCATTATGCAACTTGTTGCACAATGGTGTTTCGGTGGTCTACAACTGGCTCAACGACACTGCGCGAGGAGCCGCCTCATGAGCCCGTACCCGAATCTGCTGAGCCCGCTCGACCTCGGGTTCACCACCCTCCCCAACCGGGTGCTGATGGGGTCGATGCACATCGGTCTGGAGGAGGTCGAGCGCGGCTTCGAGCGGATGGCCGCCTTCTACGCGGAACGCGCCCGGGGCGGCGTCGGTCTGATGGTCACCGGCGGCATCGCTCCGAACGCCCGCGCCTGCTCCTTCCCCGGCGGCGCAAAGATGACCACCGAGGCGGAGGCCGAGCAGCATGCGCGGGTCACTGCCGCCGTGCATGAGGCGGGCGGCCGGATCGCCATGCAGATCCTGCATTTCGGCCGGTACGCACACCATCCCGACCTGGTCGCGCCGAGCCCGATCCAGGCGCCGATCAGCGCATTCACCCCGCATGCCCTTGACGACGACGAGGTCGAGGAGACCATCGAGGACTTCGCCAGGGCCGCCGAGCTTGCGCGGCGTGCCGGGTACGACGGTGTCGAGATCATGGGCTCCGAGGGCTATCTGATCAATGAGTTCATCGCCGCTGCCACCAATCACCGCACCGACCGCTGGGGCGGCTCCTACGAGAACCGCATCCGGTTCCCCGTCGAGATCGTGCGCCGGGTCCGTGAGCGGGTCGGCAGCGATTTCATCCTGATCTACCGGCTCTCGATGCTGGATCTGGTGCCCGGCGGTTCCTCGCTGGAGGAGGTCGTGCAGCTCGCCCGCGAGATCGAGGCCGCCGGCGCGACGATCATCAATACGGGGATCGGCTGGCACGAGGCCCGGATCCCCACCATCGCCACCTCGGTGCCACGCGGTGCCTACACCTGGGTCACCGAAAAGGTGCGCGGCGCCGTCTCCGTACCGCTGGTGACGAGCAACCGCATCAACACGCCCGAGGTCGCCGAGGAGATCCTCGCCTCGGGGCGGGCGGACATGGTGTCGATGGCCCGGCCGTTCCTCGCCGACCCCGACTTCGTCGTCAAGGCGTCCGAGGGCCGCGCGGACGCGATCAACACCTGCATCGGCTGCAACCAGGCCTGCCTGGACCACATCTTCAGCGGCCGGGTCACCTCCTGCCTGGTCAATCCTCGCGCCTGCCACGAGACCGAGCTCACCCTGTCACCGACCCGCACCGTCAAGCGGGTGGCGATCGTCGGCGCCGGGCCCGCCGGTCTCGCGTGCGCCGTCGCAGCGTCCGAGCGCGGGCACGAGGTGACGCTCTTCGACGCGGCCGAGGAGATCGGCGGCCAGCTGAACGTGGCACGCAGGGTTCCCGGCAAGGAGGAGTTCAACGAGACACTGCGCTACTTCCGTACCCGGCTCGCGGAGGAGAAGGTCGGGCTGCGGCTCGGTACACGGGCCACGGCCGATGTGCTCGAAGGCTTCGACGAGGTCGTCCTCGCCACCGGTGTCACGCCCCGCTCCCCCGCGATACCGGGCCTGGACCACCCCAGCGTGGTCAGTTACCTCGACGTGCTGCGCGACGGGGCAAAGGTCGGCGACCGGGTCGCGATCATCGGGGCGGGCGGGATCGGCTTCGACGTCGCCGAGTTCCTGACCGACCCGGGCGATGCCGCGAGCCTCGACCCCGAGGTGTTCTTCCGGCAGTGGGGCGTCGACACCGACTACCGCGGCCGGGGCGGTCTTCGTGCCCCGGAGCGCGGGAAGGCGCCGCGCACTGTCCATCTGGTCCAGCGCAAGACCAGCAAGGTCGGTGCCGGGCTGGGCAAGACCACAGGGTGGATCCACCGCACCGAACTGCGGCACCGCGGCGTCACGATGATCGCGGGCGCCGGCTACGACCGGATCGATGACGACGGACTGCACCTCACGGTCGACGGCGAACAGCACCTGCTGCCGGTCGACACGGTGGTGCTCTGTGCGGGGCAGGAGCCGCGCCGCGAGCTGTACGAGGAACTGCTCGCCGCGGGCCGTCCGGCTCATCTGATCGGCGGCGCCGATGTGGCCGCCGAACTGGACGCCAAGCGCGCGATCCGCCAGGGCACGGAGCTCGCCGCTGCGCTGTGACCGATCCGGGAACCCCCGGCCCGGGGGTTCTCGACCGGCCCGGCCCCTCCGTCATGGGGCCACCGCCCGGCCGTCCTTAGGATGCACCCCATGTCACTCCCGCATGCGATCCTCACCGCCCTGCTCGAAAAGCCGTCGTCGGGGCTGGAGCTGACCCGCAGGTTCGACCGGTCGATCGGCTATTTCTGGTCCGCCACGCACCAGCAGATCTACCGCGAGCTGGGGAAGCTGGAGCAGGCCGGGCAGATCCGGGCGCTGCCGCCGGAGCAGCCCGCCCGTGGGCAGAAGAAGGAGTACGAGGTGCTGCCCGCGGGCCGCGAGGCACTGTCCGCATGGGTGGCCCGGTCCGAGGACCCCAAGCAGATCCGGGATCCGCTGCTGCTGCGGATGCGGGCGGCGGCGGTCGTCGGGGCGCCCGGCCTGGATGCGGAGCTGCGCCGTCATCTGGGGCTGCACCGTCGGCAACTGGCGGAGTATTTGGAGATCGAGGAGCGGGACTTCCCGCCCGAGCGGAACTCCGACGAGGACCGGCTGCGGCATCTGGTTCTGCGTGGCGGCATCGATCTGGAGAACTTCTGGATCGGCTGGCTGACCCGGGCACTGGCCCAGGACGAGCAGCCGAGTCCGTAGGGAGGTTGTTTCCGTACGTGACAGTTCGGTGGGCAGATGTCACGTCTTCGCACCATGCCCCCGGCGGGCGGCGGGCGTCGCTTCCACTCGCTACGGTCCGCCCACCGGCGTCCGGCCCAGCTCCGGTCGTAGCGTCGGCTGGTCCATCGGCCCTCGGCTCCCGATCACGACGCGAGACGGTGATCCGGCCGCGGGCTTCGGCTCTGCCGTGGCCCGGTCGACGACGCTCGACGTCTCCGCCTGGGCGCGGCTCAGCAGAATCACGCCCCGTACCGCCGCTGCCGCACCGAGCACTGCCGGGATCAGGCTGATCGTGCCCCCCTGGAGGCGTTCGCCGAGCAGGGCCAGTCCTATGGCGGCCGCGGCCACCGGATTGGCGAGTGTGACGACGGCCAGCGGCGCGCCCAGGCCACCCCGGTAGGCGGTCTGGGAGAGCAGCAGCCCGCTCATCGCGAACGCGGAGACGAGAAGCGCGACGATCAACAGGCGCCAGCTGAACAGCGGGCCGGTGTGGTCGGTGACGGAGACGGTCAGGGTCTGGGTGAGCGCGGAGGCGACCCCGGAGGTGATGCCGGACGCCGCCGCGTGCCGCAGGCCGGGGCGTGCTCCCGGGCGGCTGAGTCCGGCGACGACGGCCATGGTCCCGGCGCCGACGGCCAGGGCTTCGGGGAGGCTGAGCGTTTCGTGCGGGGCGGCACCGCCCGCGGTCATCAGCAGGGCGCCGAGGCCGAGCAGGGTGAGAATCGTGCCGCGCCATTCGATCCTGGTGACCCGGCGTCCGGCGGCCCTGGCGCCCAGCGGGACTGCGGCGACCAGGGTGAGGGCGCCGAGCGGCTGGACAAGGGTGAGCGGGCCGTACTTGAGCGCCGCGACATGCAGCAGCGCACCACCGGCGTTCAGTCCGACCGCCGACCACCAGGCGCCACGCCCGAGCAGCCCCAGGACCCCGGCGTCCGGTTCGGTGCGCCCGGCGAGCCGGGCCTGCGCCACCGCGGCCGAGGCGTACGCGGCGGCGGAGACCAGCGACAGCGCGACGGCGATCAGGGTGGCGTTCATCGCCGGGTCCCGGACGAGGCGTACGAGCGGGCGAGGTGGGTCTGCGGCTCGGCGCAGGCGGTCGGCACGGCGGGTTCGGCGGGCCGCGGCACGACCGTCAGCGCGGGCTCGTATCCCGTGGAGGGCCACGAGGTGTGTGCCCGTACCGGGACCGTGCGCTTCAGCGGCAGCGCCGCGAACGCCACCGCGAGGAGCGCGGAGACCACGATCGAGTCGAGCCAGTAGTGGTTGGCCGTGCCGACTATCACCAGCAGCGTGATGAGCGGATGCAGCAGCCACAGCCAGCGCCACCGGGTGCGGGTGGCGACGATCAGCCCGACGGCGACCATCACCGCCCAGCCGAAGTGCAGGGAGGGCATGGCGGCGAACTGGTTCGCCATCGAGTCGGTCGCCGGCGTCGCTCCGTACACCGTCGGTCCGTACACCTGGCCGGTGTCGACGAGTCCGGCCGCGGCCAGCAGCCGCGGCGGGGCGAGCGGGAACAGCAGATGGAGTGCGAGTGCGGCGCCGGTGAGAGCGGCGAGGATGCGGCGCGACCAGACGTAGTGGCGCGGGCGGCGCCAGTAGAGCCACACGAGGAAGAGCAGCGTGGCCGGGAAGTGCACGGTCGCGTAGTAGGTGTTCGCGAGGTGGATCAGCGTCTCGTTGTGCAGCAGGAGACTCTGCACAGTGCCCTCGCCGGGCAGGTGCACGGACCGTTCGAAGTCCCAGACGTTTCCGGCGTTGCGATACGCCTCCTCGACGTGACCGTTCGCGGCCTGCCGGCCGAGTTTGTAGATCACGAAGAGCCCTACGACGAGAAGAAGCTCGCGGACGAGGGGCGGTCGGGCAGAACTGTCCGGCTCCTGATCTGCGGGCTCGCTACCGGCGTACATCACCCGGTGCCCCTTTGCTGACGAAGCAGTGTTGCGACGGCATGGTCCAGTCCACGCCGCATCGATACGCCAGTGTACCGATACGCGAACGTATCGGTACACGCGCGTTTCGGTACACTGGCGTATCGATGGACCTCGTCGCAGAATCGCTGAGAGGGAAAACGCATGTCGCCGCAGGAAGCCGCGCAGGAACCGGCACACACGCCACGCCGCTCGAAGATCACGCCTGAGCGGGCGCAGGAGTTCTACGCGGCCGTGCTCGACATGCTGAGAGAGTCCGGCTACGAGGCCCTCACCATGGAAGGGGTCGCCTCGCGGACGCGCTGCGGCAAGTCCACGCTCTACCGGCAGTGGGGCTCCAAGCCCGAACTGGTCGTGGCGGCGCTGCACGGCACTCGGCGGGTGCTGCTTCCGCACATCGACACCGGCACACTGGCAGGGGATCTGCGCGAGGCCGCCCGGGCCATCGGTGCGGGCTCGGGCCGCGACACCCCGCTGATGCACGCGCTCAGCCATGCCGCGCTGCAGAGTCCCGAGCTGCTGTGCGCACTGCGTGAGGCGCTGATCCTGCCGGAGATCGCGGCGATCGAAGCGATGGTCCGGCGCGGAGCGGAGCGCGGCGAGATTCCGGCGGACACTCCCGCGGCCGAGTTCGTCTCCGTGCAACTGCTTGGCGTGATGCGCGCCCGGCCACTGCTGGAGGGGAAGTTCGCGGACGAGGCATATCTCACCCGCTTCGTGGAGAACGCCGTCCTTCCCGCACTTGGACTGGAGGCGTCCGCGCCCTAGTCCCGAGAAACGTGGGCCGTTGTCCGAGCGGATGACGACGGCCCGCTCGCGCCGCACCGTGGGGACGGGGGCGGCGCACCATCCGGGCGGCCGGTGACTCCTCAGGGAGCCACCGGCCGCCCGCACTTTCCTCCCCGCAGCTCATCCCGCTCGGCCGAAGCGGCGACTATTCCACCAAACAAACGATTGGTAGCTTTACGGAACCGATCAGCGTGCACTTCGGCCACAGCAGAGGCGGACCATGGACATCGGCAACCCCATCGACTTCACCGGACGGACAGTGCTCGTCACCGGCGGCACGAAGGGCATCGGCGCCGCGATCGCCAGGGCCTTTCTCGCCGCCGGCGCGGATGTACTGGTCTGCGGCCGCAGCGAACCGTCCGAACTTCCGGGAAGCGGCACCCGGCGGGCACACTTCCGCGCAACCGATGTCCGCGACCCTGCGGCCGCCGCCGCACTGGTCGACACGGCGGCGGAACGGTTCGGACGGCTGGATGTACTCGTCAACAACGCGGGCGGCTCCCCCGACGCCGACGCGGCCACCGTGTCGCCGCGGTTCATCGAGAAGGTCGTCGCACTCAATCTGCTGGCCCCTTTCTATGTGGCGCAGGCCGCCAACCGGATCATGCAGGGCCAGAGCGAGGGCGGCTCGGTCATCAACATCGGCAGCGTCTCCGCGCACACCCCGCAGCCGGGCACGGCCGCCTACACGGCAGCGAAGGCCGGGCTGCTGGCGCTGACCCGGGCACTGGCTCTCGAGTGGGCGCCGAAGGTGCGCGTCAACCACATCACGACCGGACTGATCCGCACCGAGAGCGCGGCACCGGTGTACGGGAAGGACGGTGGCGCCGCCGTCGCCGGGGTGATTCCGATGCGAAGGATGGCCGTACCGGACGATGTGGCACGCGCCTGCCTGTATCTGGCGGGCGGCCTGGCCGAATACGTCAGCGGGGCCGATCTGGCGGTGCACGGCGGGGGCGAGGTACCGGCCAGGTTCCTCGCCTCGAAGGGTGGACAGGACGGCTGAAGAATTTCGGTGAGCGACGGATCACCGGTGGCGAGCATTCGGCGCATCGAAGGCGGACATGCACACGGACGATCATTCTCGTCCCCTTGACGATATCAACCGGACTCCTTATCGTCTTCATGACGAGAATAAGGGGGATTCCGACATGGCCGACATCACCAGGCGCTTCGGCTGGCGCCATCTGCGCTCCGCACCCACTGCCCACATCCGCCACCACAAGCGCGGCCGGCTCGCCCACGACGGGCCGGGGCTGAGTTTCTGGTACCGGTCGCTGACCGCCGCACTTTCGGAAGTGCCGGTCAATGACCGAGAGTTGGCCATGGCCTTCCACGCCCGCACGTCCGATTTCCAGGACGTCACCGTGCAGGCCACCGTGACCTACCGGATCAATGACCCGGCCGAGGCCGCCGCCCGCCTGGACTTCTCCGTCGACCCCGACACCGGGGTCTGGCGCGGCGCGCCGCTGGAGCAGATCGCCACGCTGCTCACGGAGACCGCCCAGCAGCACACCCTGGACGTGCTGGCCCGAACAGCGCTGGCCGAGGCCCTGGTCGACGGAGTCGCATCGGTACGCGACCGCGTCGCAGCGGGGCTTGCCGCCGAACCCCGGCTGCCCGCCACCGGTATCGACGTGGTCGCGGTGCGGGTGGTCGCCATCCGTCCCGAGGCCGAGGTGGAGCGCGCGCTGCGCACTCCCGCCCGCGAGCAGATCCAGCAGGAGGCCGACCGGGCCACCTACGAGCGCCGTGCCGTGGCTGTGGAACGGGAACGGGCCATCGCCGAGAACGAGCTCGCCAGCCAGATCGAACTGGCCCGCCGCGAGGAGCAGTTGGTCGAGCAGCGCGGCACCAACACCCGCCGCGAGGCCGAGGAGAACGCCGCAGCCGACGGGGTACGCGCCGAGGCAGAAGCGGCACGCAAGGTGCGGCTGGCCCGGGCCGAGGCCGAAGCCGCCCGCGAGGTCGGCGCCGCACGCGCGGAGTCCCAGGCGGCCTGGCTGCGGGTGCACGGCGAGGTGGACGCCGCGACCCTGCACGCCCTGGCAGCGACCAGGCTCGCCGAGAACCTGCCGCGCATCGACAGCCTCACCCTCTCCCCCGACGTCCTCACCGGCCTGCTCAGCAAGCTCGGCAGGACCGACCCGGAGCCCCGGGCATGAGCCTGGCCCCACGCGCTGTGCTGGTCCACCGCACCACCGAGTACGAGGAGTTGCTGGCCCGGCACGGCACGCACGGCCAGGCCGCGTTCTTCCTCTCCAGCCGTGGCCGGTCCATCGACGAGGTGGCCCTGCGGCACCGGCAGAGCCGGCGGGCGCTCGCCGATGTGGCGGCAGCCGTACCGCTCCAGTGGCGGCAGTCACGGGTGGAGCGCGCCGATCTCGACCGTTTCCTGTTCGCGCCCGAGGACGTGGTGGTGGTCGTCGGACAGGACGGACTCGTCGCCAACGCCGCCAAGTACCTGTCCGGCCAGCCCGTCGTGGGCATCGACACCGACCCCGGACGCAATCCGGGCGTGCTCGTACGCCACCGGCCCTCCGATGCGGCCGCCCTGCTCCGGGCGGCCGCATCCCCAGGCGGCGCGGCGGACGAACTCACCATGGTCGAGGCAGTCGCCGACGACACCCAGCGCCTCGTGGCCCTCAACGAGATCTACCTCGGCCCGCCCGGCCACCAGACCGCCCGCTACCGGCTCGGCCCCGACGTGCCCGATGCCCCCACCGAACCGCAGGCCTCCTCCGGCGTCCTGGTGGGCACGGGCACCGGCGCCACGGGCTGGCTCCGGTCACTGTGGCAGGAACGCCACAGCGCCCTGCGACTCCCGGCACCCACCGACCCGCGGCTGCTCTGGTTCGTCCGCGAGGCCTGGCCGTCACCCGCGACCGGCACCTCACTGGTCTCGGGCGAACTGGGGCGCGGACAGGGGCTGAGGTTCACCGTGGAGTCCGACCGGGTGGTGGTCTTCGGCGACGGGATGGAGGCGGACGCGCTGGAGCTGACATGGGGTCAGACGGTACGGCTCGGCATCTCGGCGACATCGCTGCGCCTGACCGTCTGACGGCCCGGACCACGCACCTCGCCAGGGCATTTTCCGTGCCGGTGCCCGCTCTCCTGCGTCGAGGACGAGCGGGCACCGGCACGGTCAGCGGACGACCTTCACCGCCGGAGAGTTCCAGATCTCCCTCGGCGCCGCCTGGTCCTTGTCCCCGCCCGCCTTGTCGAAGACGAAGCGCAGGGTGTACGTCCCCGACGGGGCGGGCGAGCCGTCGGCCAGCTTCGCATCCCAGCCGTAGAAATCCACTCCGGTGCCGGCGCCGGAGTTACGGGTCAGCCATGAGACGTCGTACGGCGTGGCGACGACCTTGCCGTGGGCGTCGACCGCCTGGACCCGCATCCGTTCCAACAGCGGGAAACCGTGCGACAGCATCAGCCAGGCGCTGTCGTCGGTGGTCGACTCGTTGCTGAGATCTACCGTCACGGGCAGCGACTTGCCGAAACTGAAGTAGCCGGGGCGCAGCGCCGGGTTGTCGAGCGTCGTGTTGATGCGGCTGAACGTCGGATTGACCGCCGATACAGCGTCCAGGTCTCCCGCCACACCTTGGTACGGCACCCGTACCTCCGGGGTGTCCGCGCCCACGGGGGTCAGCTCGATCCAGCCGCCGTACAGGGTGCCCTGCGGCACGCCGTGCGGTTCACGCAGCCGGACGGTGAGGCTCCTGCTGCCGTGGGCGGGCACGGTGATCCGGCCATGAGCGCTGAAGTCGGCGCGGGCGCCCGCGTCGCCGGCGTCCCATTCGGACGTGTACGGGGGCTGCGCGGAGATCGCCGCGGTGTGGCCGACGGTGTATGTGACGGGGTGACCGGCCGGATTGTGCACAGTGATCCGACGGACGCTCTCGCGGCCCTCGGTGTCACCGAGCGGCAGTTCGGACGGGGTGGCGGTGGCGGCGGTGCGGTCCGCCGCGGCGAGTGCGCCGAGCGCGTTCACCCGGCCGGCGCCCTGCTGGGCGACCGGCTGTGCGCCTCGGGTGTGGTCGCCGGTGAAGGCCACCGGGTCGGCGGTGTTCTGAAGGATGCCGCGCACCTGGCCGGGCTTGAGGCCGGGGTGTCCGGCGAGCATGAGCGCAACGATACCGGCCACGTGCGGGGCGGCCATCGAGGTGCCGGACTCGACTCCGTACCAGCCGAGATGGCGCGGGAGGGTGGAGAGGATCGAGCCGCCGGGCGCGGCGAGGTCGGGCTTGAACTCCTGCTCATTGCCCGGTCCCCAGGAGGACGAGGCGTCCATCAGCCCGGCCTGGTCCGGGCCGTAGGAGATGCCCGCGTAGGCACCCCAGGTCAGTGCGGTGCCGGACGGGGCGGCCAGAATCCTCTTGGCGGCGGTCTCGCTGATGACGACACCGGGGATGTCGGACTGCTCGCAGCAGAAGATGGCACCGGGGAGCTGGTCGCCGCTCGTGGTGTAGTACACGGTGGCCGCGGCGCCGGCCGCCTCGAACCTGCGGATGGCGTCCATCGGCTTGCACGGCAGGCCGAGCGTGCCGGTGAACAGGACGGCCTTGCCGGTCAGGCTGCCTTCGGGCAGCGCGTCGCAGGTGGCGGTCCCCTTCACCACCGGCAGGCTTCCGTCCGCCGGGGTGGACGGGGCGCGGGTGATATTCAGGTACGGGATCGGGGTGTCCGTACCGTCGGCGAAGCGGAAGGCGAGGTAGCCGTAGCGTTCGCTGTGGGTGCTGCCCACGGCGATGGCTTCGTCGGCGACGGCCGGGCTCGCGGCGCGGAACGGCCCCGCGTAGCCGTTGCCGATCGCGACGGTGGCGGTCACTCCGGCATCTGACACCCGGTCGACGGCCCGGGCCAGTGCGTTGCTGGAGCGGGCGCCGTTCGGGTTGCCGAGGCTGAGGTTGACGATGTCCACACCGTCCTCGACGGCCTTCTCCAGAGCGGCGATGACGATCTCGTCGGTGGGCTGGTTCTTCTCGCCGAAGACTCGGTAGGCACGCAGTGTCGCATCGGGTGCGACGCCGACGGTCTGTGGTCCGTCGCCCGCGACGATGCCCGCCACATGGGTGCCGTGGCCGGTGGCCGGTCCGGTCGAGGAGTCGTACGGGTCGGCGTCCTCGTCGGCGAAGTCCCAGCCGCCGGTCACCTTGGCGTTGGGGAATCCCCCGCCGCCGAGCGCCGGATGGTCGTAGGCGATGCCGCTGTCGATGATGCCGACCGTGACCCCCTTGCCGGTGTGCCCGGCGCGGTGCGCCTCGGCGACTCCGGTCAGCCCGGTCACGGTGACGATCTCGCGTCCGGACGGCGAACTCTCCCTGGTCCCGGGCCGATCGCCCGAAGTCGCGTCCGCGACGGCCCGGCGTACCGTTTCCGCCGAGACGGGCGTCGGCGACGGGGGTGCCTCGTAGGTGACCGGCGCCGCGACCTCGGCCACATCGGGAAGCGCGGCCAGACGTGCCGCGTCGGATTCGAAGACGCGTACCGTGAATCCGCTCAGAACCTTGTCGAACCGTCGGGTGACGGTGAGATCGATCCCGGCGCGTTCCGCTTCGTCGAGTACGGCTGCGCGGTCGGCGGCCGTGTCGCCGGAAACCGTGACGATCCGGGTGACGGTGCGGTCCCCGGTACCCGCATCGGTGGCGGCTGCGGGCGCCATGGTGGCGGCGAGGGGCAGGAGCGCCAGTGCGGCAATGAGAGATCTTCGCATGGCCGTTACCCCACCAGCGGTGGTGACCGGCGTCCAGTGGCTCCCGGGTGTCGAGAACTCGCCTGGCGGGAACTCGCCCCGTCCATGGCCCCAGTTGCCACCGGACACCCACCTGACGTGGGATTACACCCATTGTTGTATCGGATACGCACATGTATCTTCTCGGTGTCCCACGGGCCCGATGCCCTGCACGGTTCCGACGGGTGTGCGTAGTCCGCAGGAGGGGGCGCAGTGCTGAGCGCGATAGGCCTCAATGCCGTACAGGAGACGGCATATCAGGAGCTGGTCGCGCACGGGGCTGCCGACGCGGACACCCTGGCGTCCCGCTTCGCGCTTCCCGTGCGGGACGTGCTCCTGGCCCTGCAGGGACTCGAACAGCAGGGGCTCGTCTCACGGTGCGGCAGCCGGCCCGGCGACTGGGTGTGCGCGCCCCCGGCAGTGGCACTCGGCCCGTTGCTCTCGCAGCACCGCCATGAACTGGAGTGCGCGGAGCTGGCTGCGGCGAAGCTCGCCGCAGAGTACCGCCCCGAGGCGGACACGCCCGTGGTGCACGACCTGTTGGAGGTCGTGACCGGTGCGAGCGCCGTGTCCCAGCGTTTCTCCCAACTCCAGCTGGGAGCGGAGCGCGAGGTCTGCTTCCTGATTCTTCCCGAGCCGCTCGCTGTCGCCGCCGAGGAGAACTCGGCCGAGACACTGGCCATGTCGCGCGGAGTGAACTACCGAGTCGTGATCGGACGCGAGATGTTGTCCGGTCAGCATCTTCAGCCGGCCGAGTTGGCCGATTCCCTGGGGCGGGGTATGGAGGTCCGGGTGGCGGACGAGGTCCCGACGAAACTCGTCATCGCCGACGGCTCGCTGGGCATGCTTCCCCTGGATGCCCGGCCTGCGGAACCGGCCGCACTGGTGGTGCGCTCCAGCGGCCTGCTGGTATCGCTGGCCGCGCTGTTCGAGTCGGTGTGGCGTCATGCGCTGCCGCTGAGCCTCAGCGGCGGCGACAAGGCCGTGATGGCACAGCAGCCGGGCCCCGACTCCGTCGACCTGCAGATCCTGTCGCTGCTGCTGGCCGGACTCACCGATGTGAGTGTGGCCAAGGAACTCGATCTCGGGGCGCGGACCGTCCAGCGGCGGATCAAGCGGCTGATGGACGTGAGCGGGGCAACGAGCCGGCTCCATCTGGGCTGGTATGCGAGCGAGTACGGCTGGCTCACGCGCCGTGGCAGCTGACCGGCCGCGGCGAACACCGGGCCTCCGCCGGGCGGCGGGCCACTTCGATGGGGCCGCGTGCGGTGGTACGTAGGCTTCCGGGTACACCGCGATGCCGAGGCCTCGCGCCCGCGGCACCCCACACCCACCCGCTAGGAGCACCATGGACACCACCCCCACGGACACCCTCTCCCGCAACGCCCGTCCGCCGCTGGCGCAGGCGGCGCTCGGCGTGGGCGTCATTGTGCAGGACACCCAGGGGCGCGTGCTGCTCGGCAGGCATCACGGCGGAACCTGGGAACTTCCCGGCGGCAAGGTCGACCCGACCAATGAGTCCATCGCCGCGGCGGCCGTGCGCGAGCTCCGCGAGGAGACGGGCCTGGAGGTCGACGTGGACAGCATGACGGTTTTCGCCATGCTCCACGACGTGGTCGCGGGGATCAACCGTGTCTCGATGGCTGCCGTTGTGACCCTGGAATCGGGAAGCCCGCAGGTGACCGAGCCCCATCTGATCAGCACCTGGCAGTGGACCGGGCTCGACGCTCTGCCGGGTCCGCTGTTCGGCCCCTCGGCGCAGGTACTCGCGGCCTGGCGCCCGGATCTCTCGATCGAGCACCCTCCCGCGCACCGGCTGACCGTCTCGGCCACCGGAGACGGCTCGTAGCCCCGGCCCCTCAGCCCCGTGCCCGGGGTTCGCAGGCGGAGGAGCCGGCTTCAGTCGAGCCGGTGGCCGCCGCGCCGGGCGACGGCGAGGATGGCCATGTCGTCCTGGTGACCGTCGCCGCTCCAGCGTGCGACATCCGCGGTCAGCGCGTGGACCAGGTCACCGGGATCCATGAAGCGGGCGCCGGTGAGCACGGCGGAGGCACACGGGTCGTAGAAGGTACCCGTCCGGTTGCGTGCCTCGGTGACGCCGTCGGTGATCAGGAGCAGCAGCGCGCCGGGCGGCAGCGGGAAGACATCGGTGAGCGCCTCGCCATCGGGTGCCGGGACCGCCCCCAGCCCCATGCCCAGGGGCAGCTGCGGACGGGTCGCGTCGAGCCGTACGATCGCGCCGTCGTGGATCAGGTACGGGCCCGGATGGCCACGGTTGACCAGGCGGAGCAGCTCGCCGTCGCCGGAGACCTCGGCCAGCACGGCCGTGGTGAAGTCCTCGCCCGATGTCTCGTTTCCGCAGCGGCCCGACTCCCTGCTCAGCGCGTCGTCCAGGCGCTGCGCCAGCTCGGCCAACGTGGGGGCGTTCTCGGCCTCTTGACGGAACGCACCGATCGCCACCGAAACGGATGCGACCGCCTGGAGTCCCTTGCCCTTCACATCCCCGATGATCATGCGCACGCCGTACGGAGTCTCCTGCACCGCAAAGAGGTCGCCGCCGATTCTGGCCTCGGCCTGTGCGGGGGTGTATCCGGCGGCGACGGCGAGCGGCCCGGCCCGCGACGGCGGATCCGGCAGAACCGCCAGTTGCACCGCCTCGGCGATGACCCGCGCCCTCGCGAGATCCCGCCCCTGACGCCGCAACAGCAGGTTGACCGCGAGGGCCAGGATTCCGATGAGGCCGATCACGGCGAGATCGACGAAACTCTCCGAAGCGGAACGTCCCTGGGCGTAATCCAGCCCCAACGAGACCGCGCAGGCGAGGCTCGCGACGAGGACGCCGGCCCGGAACGACAGCATCGCTCCGGCGATCAGCGGCGCCGCGGCCAGGAGCGGTAGTCCCATGTACGGCTGGGGCGCGAGGATGTTCAGCAGTACGCCCGAGACCAGGGCCGGGACGACGAGCAGCCAGCCCGCCCACGCCGCCGTGCGCCGACTCTCCTTCACCTGTGCTCCCTGTCGCTCCCCCGCCAGGCCCCAAACTTGAACGTACCACCCAAAATATCCATCCATATATGAATCGTCGCCGGGCCTCCTGATGCCGGCCTCCGCCCCCGCCCGGGCCTAACCGGCCGGCGGCGCCGGGTGAGGGGCACCGAGGTACGGGAATTCGGGGAGCAGGTCGGCGTGGGGGCCGATGTGGTCGCTGCTGACCTTGCCGTTGGTGAGCATGGCCAGGCGGGCAGAGGTGACGTCGTCGGTGAGAGTGCGGCCGTTGGGGTAGGCGGCGGGCTCGGTGCGGTCATAGCGCAGGACGTCCGGCAGAACGGTGTGCAGAGCCTGCTCGGCGGCCTGCGGGTCATAGCCGCCGAAGTGCTGGAGGGCCGCGGTCCACGGTTCGCGGTAGGTGTCCCAGTCCGTCGCGGGTTCGCCGCGGTTGTAGGCATCCTTGGCGTCCTCGGCGTTGAAGTACGCGGTCAGAGAGGGGTGGGCGCCGCGGTCGACGGACGTGAGCTGTCCGTCCTGCCGCAGGCTCACCCGCGCCCACACCCCGATCACCGGCCCCGCGGCGAGTTCGGCGTCCGGCATCTCCAGCACGATGCCGAGGACGTTCTTGTCGGCACCCCAGTCCGTGCCGGTCCACTGGAACTCCTTGACGATGCCGTCCAGGTCGGCGAAGAACGGGTCGCTGCGCAGACCGGCAAAGAACATATAGGGGCCGGCTTCGATCACGACCGGCTCCGGGCCGGAGCCGACCGGCGCGTCCATGATGATCGGCTCGCCCGCGGCCTCGTGGGCGCTCGCCTGCGCTCCGGTCGCCCGGTGGACGGTGGCGGTCTGTTCCCCGTCCTGCGGCGGGGAGAACACGATGCTGAACGCCACGTCGGCCTGGTGGTCGCCGTCGGTGTCGATATTGATCCGGTACACCGCGTCCGGGTGAAAAGCGGCACCGGCGGCGGTCGCGACCGGATGGGCGTTCATGATCAGTACGGTGCGGTCCCCGGGGACGCCGAACGCGAAGAGGTCCGTCAGGTCGAGCCGGGCATCGTCCATGGGGGACCGCAGATCGGGCCCAATGAGGTGATGAGACCTGACCCCAGCGTCCGCCCGGCGCATATGCATCACCCTGCAACGGGCCCGGAGGCCACCCCGGGGTCATCCGCCTGGCCGCAGGGCGCCTCGCTCGGCCACCGTGCACGCTGCAGCGGCCCCACCTTCGGCTACGCGTCAGGCGAACGCTCTCACCTCTTCGCTGCTTTCACCCCACAGTTGTGACCATGCTGAACCGTGTAGCCGTACTGTCCGACATCCACGGAGTCCTGCCGGCCTTGGAGGCCGTGCTCGCCGAGCCGGACGTGAGCACCGCCGAGCGCATCGTGCTCACCGGCGACATCACCGCCGGCCCGCAACCGACTCAGGTTCTCGACCTGCTGACCGGTCTCGGCGACCGAGCCGTATGGATCAGCGGCAACGCCGACCGCGAACTTCTCGAGTACCGCCGCGGGCAACGCGACTCGATTCCCGATCCGATCGCCCCGTGGGCCGCCGAGCAGCTGCGCGAGGATCACCTCGACCTGCTCGGCTCGCTGCCACGATCACTCTCCCTGGCCGTGCGCGGCCTGGGAGAAGTGCTGTTCTGCCATGCCACCCCACGTGACGACGAGGAGGTCGTCCTCGTCGACTCCCGCCTCGACCGCTGGAAGGAAGTCTTCAGCGGACTCGACGCCGACGTCCGTACCGTCGTCTGCGGCCACACCCATATGCCGTTCGTGCGCCTCGCCCACGGCCGGCTCGTGATCAATCCCGGCAGCGTCGGCATGCCTTACGGAAGGGCCGGAGCCCACTGGGCCATCCTCGGCCCGGGCGTCGAACTGCGAACCACGGACTTCGACATCGAGGCCGCCGCAACTCGGATCGGCCGGGACTCCGCCTACCCCGAAATCACCGAGTGGGCCGACTACTTCCTGCACGCCCGCGCAACGGACGAAGACGCCCTTGAAGCGTTCGCCCCACGGGACGGCCGCCGCCACGCGCCGTGACACCCGCACCTTCTCCGGGTGACAGCGGCACAGGCTTGAGCGCCGCCCGGACTAGTGACCTTCGTCGTCGAGGGGACGGTAGCTGAGCAGGTCGCCGGGCTGACAGTTCAGTACCTCACAGATGCGAGTGAGGGTCGTGAAGCGGATCGCCTTGGCGCGGCCGTTCTTCAGGATGGACAGGTTGACGTTGGTCACGCCTACGCGGGATGCCAACTCGGCGAGTGTCATGCCTCGTTCGGCAAGGAGGTCGTCCAGGTGCACCTGGATGGCATGGCTCTCCTGCGCTTCCGGTGCCATCAGACGACCGCGTCGAGGTCTTCGCGCATGGCCACGCCGGCACGCATGATGCGCGCGAAAGTAAGCAGTCCGAGTGCGGTGAGGATCGCGAGGTAGGGGGATGTCCACGTGTTCAGCCAGGCGCCGGCGGAGAAGGGGGCCTCCTCGGCGAGCGTGGCAAGCAGAGCGGCCTTGGCGATGGCCTCGACGGTTTCGACCGCGAGGCTGCCGAGCAGCAGCCACCAGCCGAGAAGCCTCAGATCGGCTGCGGTGCGTGGGGTGTACACACCCTCCCGGGCCGCGGCCCGCAGCAGGCTGTTGAGCATGAGCAACCCGCCGAGCAGCAGTATGAAGGCGGGGAGCTCACCGAGCAGCTTCAGCAGGCCTTGGTAGGTGCCGGGGTGAGCGGTGCAGTACTGCGGGATCGCGTTGACGTGTGCGCCTGCCGCGGCGTTGTAGACCATGTCGGTGTCGCTCGAGCTTCCGGAGATCCAGTCGGCAGTGACGCATGTGGTTCCGCCCATGGCCCAGCCGAAGTGGATATGCGGGTTGAACCAGCTCAGGACGAACCACACTGCGAGCAGGCCGATCAGCAGTCGCACAACGCCCGACACCACTGTGGAGAGCGGTTCGAGCAGCTTGGAGTCCTGGGTCATGGCAGCCCACCTCGTTATCGAATATCGATGTTATCGAAAAACGATACATACGCACGGGCCTCAAGTACACCCCTGTACTGGCGCGTTGCTCCGGCACACGAAGCGGAGACATTCCCAGATACGCCGGAACAGCCTGAACCGCTGTGCGCCGCCGTGACGTTCTGGGTCTGTATCGTCACTTGTTCGAAAGCCCGGAGGCACGGTCCGCCTTACGGGCTGCTGACAGGCCGGCGCGTCGGCCTGATGCGCCGGTGCACATGAGGAGCTGCGATGAGCCCTGAATCCCTACTCCGACAGGCGACCGCCGAGGGCATGAGGGACATCCCTGCCGGGGAGATCGTCCTGCGGGACGAGGGCACGCGGACGAACTGGAACGTCGAGGTCGCCGCCTTCCGGCTGGCGCCGTATCCCGTGACCCGCGAGCTGTACCGCGCCGTTCGGGGCGAGGCGCCCGCGAGTTCGGCGGGGCCGCGGACACCGGTGACCGAGGTCTCCTGGCAGGAGGCCGTTCGGTTCTGCAACCTGCTCTCGCAGGCGACGGGACTCGAACCCTGCTACTCGACCGGCGACGACCCCGACGGGCAGGACGTGGTCTGCGACTGGGAGGCCGACGGGTACCGGCTCCCGACGGAGGCGGAGTGGGAGTACGCGTGCAGGGCCGGGACCTCCGGTGCACGCTACGGAGAGCTGGACGAGATCGCCTGGTACCGCGGGAATTCCGGCGGCGAGGTGCACGATGTCGCGACCAGGGCACCGAACGCGTGGGGCCTCCACGACATGATCGGCAACGTGTGGGAGTGGTGCTGGGATGTCTACGATCCCCGGATCTACGGCCCGTACCGCGTGTTCCGTGGCGGAGGTGGATTCGATCGCCCCCGAGGATGCCGGGCGTCGTGCCGCCGCAAGAGTCACCCGACCTTCCGTATCGACGACCTCGGGTTCCGGCTCGCCCGGTCACTCTGAGCGCGGACGCGCAACGCGTCCGGTCGATGCCATTTGTTCCGGGGCGCCCCATCAGCCGGCACGTAGTTCAGGAACGGCCGCCGGCGGTCGCGTCATCGAATGTGAAAGTGACCGGCAGGTGTTCGGGGCCGCGCAATCCGCCCGGCCGCCACCGCAGTTCGTCCGGGGGAACGGCCAGGGCGAGACCGGGAAGGCGGCGCAGGGCGGTGCCGATGGCGATCTGTCCCTCGAGCCGGGCCAGCGGCGCACCCAGGCAGTAGTGGATGCCGTGTCCGAACGCGAGGTGGCCGTTGTCCTGCCGGGCGATGTCCAGACGATCGGGTTCGGGGAAGTGCTCCGGGTCGCGGTCGGCGATGGCGGAGGCGACCAGCACGGTCGCGCCGCGAGGGATGTTCACCCCGGCGATGGTGATGTCCTCGCGCGCGAACCTGGCGATGCCTGGGTTGACGGGCCCGTCATAGCGCAGGAATTCCTCGATCGCGCCCGGCAGCAGCACCGGGTCGTCCCGCAGCATCCGAAGCTGGTCGGGGTGGGCGAGCAGTGCGGCGATGCCGCTGCCGATCAGATTGACCGTGGTGATGTATCCGGCCACCAGCAGCAGGAAGGCCATGGCGATCAGCTCGTCCTCGTCCAGCCGCTGTTCCTCGTCCCTGGCAACGATCAGCGCACTGAGCAGGTCGTCCCCGGGCCGGGCCCGTTTGGCCTCCAGTAGCTTGGTCAGGTACGAGCGCATGTGCCGCCATGCCCCGTCCACCCGGGCCGGGTCCGGCGGCTCGATCCCCCGGAGGATCATGTCGTCGGTCCACTGCTGGAAGTCGTGCCGGTCGGTCACCGGAACCCCGAGCAGTTCGCTGATCACAGTGACCGGAAGCGGCAGCGCGTAGGTCTCGATGAGGTCGGCGCGACCGGCCGGCACGATCTCGTCGAGCAGTCGGTCGGCGATCCCCTGGACGCGGGGCCGCAGCTCCGCCACCCTGTGGGCGGTGAATGCCTTGGAGACCAGGCGGCGCAGGCGGGTGTGGTCGGGCGGATCGGAGCGGAGCATGTTGCGCAGCACGGACTCACGGTCGGTGGCGGGCAGCCGCTCGATGAGCCGGGGGTCCGACGCATCGCGGACGTCACTGCTCAGCTGCGGGTGGGACAGGGCCGCGAGGCCGTCTTCATACCGCGTGACCAGCCAGGCTTCCAGGCCTCCCGCGATGACGGCGCGTCGCACCGGGCCGTCATCGCGAAGCTGTCGGTAGAGCGGAAAGGGATCCGCCACGAAGGCCGGGTCGGCGTAGGGCAGGAGGACCGGCTGCTGGCTCATCATGCCTCCCGTAGGCATCGCACCTGTTCACACACACTTGAAACGTTTTGAGCGATATGCCCCAGCGTAGTGGG
The DNA here is from genome assembly GCF_042882185.1 of Streptomyces sp. NPDC058239. Lineage (NCBI taxonomy): Bacteria > Bacillati > Actinomycetota > Actinomycetes > Kitasatosporales > Streptomycetaceae > Streptomyces > Streptomyces sp. NPDC058239. The sequence goes on along the minus strand of NZ_JBHVWS010000019.1, from coordinate 120,306 downwards.
CCCGGGGCGCCACCCAGGGGAAGGGCGGCGCGAGCCGAGGCCGGCGGGTCGGGGACGCTCAGCTCTACGTGCCCGCGCGGGGGCGGGACGCAGCCCCGCCGTCCGTCGCGTCCGGTGGCAGGATCGCGGCGAGACCGGCCACCATGCGCGCGAAGGCCCCGGCCGCCCGTTCGTCGAGTTCCTCCAGCGGAATCCCGGTGTCCCGGGCGTAGGCCTCGCGGAAGATGACATAGCCCATCTGCGCCGCGGCCGTCATCACATGGGCGGCCACCGCGTCCGCTTCGTCCGGCAGGAATCCCTCCTCCTGGTCCCGCTCCAGGCTGCGGCGGGTCTGCGCGAACCGGGGCAGGGGGCTGAAGTCCTCGTCCCCGTCCAGCGCCAACAAGGCTTCCAGCTTGACCAGTTCAGGCTCTTCCAGGCGGTGCCGGAACATGGCCGCCCTGCGCTCGGCGAACGGCAGCTGCCAGTGACCGTCCCGGTCGGCGGTCTGACGCTCCACCAAGTCCGCGACGGACGCCCGGAGCAGAGCCTGGCGGGTGCCGAAGTACTGGTAGATCTGCCCGTGGTTGACCCCGGCCTCGGCGGCGATCTCCCGCAGGTTGACCCCCGCGAGCACCCCGTCGCGCTGGAGCAGCCGGTGCGCGGCCGCCAGCAGGTCCGCCTCGGTCTCCTGCCGGGTCCGCCGGCGTCGCCGCACCTTGCCCGTCTCACTCATGCCCGGCTCCCCGTCCGTCCGTGGGTCGTTTTTCTCGTCGCATGCCCTTGTCGCACTGCGGTGACCAGCTTATGGTCCCACTAACAACGTTTCGTTAATAACGAAACGTGAATTTCATGCGAAGGGGCATCCATGGCGACACTTCCTCTGGCGGGCATACGCGTGCTCGACCTCTCCACCGTCCTCGCCGCGCCGGTCACGGCCACCTTCCTCGGTGACTTCGGCGCGGAGGTGGTCAAGGTCGAGGAGCCGGGGCGCGGTGACTTCACCCGTGGTACGGCGGCCGGTGGCCGCTCCCCGTACTGGGCGCAGGAGGCGCGCAACAAGAAGTCCGTGACCCTGAACCTGCGCACCGAGCGCGGCCGTGGCCTGGTCCGCGACCTCGTCCCGCACTTCGACGTCGTGATCACCAACTACCGCCCGCCCACCCTGCGTGCCTGGGGGCTCGACCCGGAGTCCCTGCGCCCGCTCGCTCCCGACACCGTGCTGGTGTACGTCACCGGATACGGCCTGACCGGCCCGTACTCCGACCGCGGCTCCTTCGACCGGATCGCGAGTGCCTTCGCGGGTCTGACGTACGTCACCGGAGACGGCGACCGGCCACCGGTGCGCAGCGGCTACTCCACCATCGACTACATGGCCGCCTATCTCGGCGCCTTCTCCGTCGTCACCGCGCTCTACCACCGCGACACGGCGGGCGGTGGCGGCCAGGTCATCGACCTCGCGCTGTACGAGGCCGGGTTCCGCGCCTCCGAGGACGCGCTCGCCTCGTATGCGACCACCGGCCGGATCCGCGAGCGCCTCGGCAACCGCAATCCCCAGATCGTCCCGGCCAGCGACTTCACGGCCTCCGACGGACGCCGCGTCTCGCTCCACGCCGGCACGGACCCGCTCTTCCGCAGGCTCGCCGCCCTCATGGGGATCCCTGAACTGGCCGACGCCCCCGCGTACGCCACCCGCGCCGCCCGCGCCGAGCATGCCGACGAGCTGTACGAGAAAATCGCCGCCTGGGTCGCGACGTACACCGCGGACGATCTCACCGAGCTGCTCAGCGACGCCGGGATCCCCGCCGCCCCGCTGATGAACATCGCCGACATCGCGGCCGACCCGCACTACCGGGAGCGGGGCACGCTCGTCACCGTCGACGACCCCGATTTCGGCGAACTCCCCATGGTCGCGCCGCTACCGCGCCTGTCCGGGACCCCGGGCAGCATCCGCTCCACCGGTCCCGCGCTCGGCGCGCACAACGCCGAGGTCTACCAGGACCTGCTCGGTCTGAGCGTCGACGATCTCGCCGTGCTCGGCGCCGACGGAGTCATCTGACATGGCGGCCACCGCCGCGGCCGGCGTGCTCGGGAACCGGCTCGACCGGCTCCCGCTCAGCCGGTTCCACCGCAGACTCGTCCTCGCGCTGGCCGGGATGATCCTCTTCGAATGGGTCGAGACCTACGCCTTCGCGTTCGTCGCGCCCGCCCTGCGCGCCCAGTGGGACCTGTCCCTGTCGGACGTCGCCGTCATCGCGGGCATCGGCCAGCTCGGCGCCTTCGCCGGAGGCGTCCTCGGCGGCTACCTGGCCGACCGGCTCGGCCGCCGCCGTACCATGCTCGCCTTCGTCACCTTCTACTGCGCGGCCACCGCCCTATGCGTCGTCGTCCAGAGCCCGTGGCAGCTGATCGTGGCACGCTGCGCCGCCCACGTGGGCGCGCAGGGTATGGCGGTCGTCGCCATCGTCGTCCTCACCGAGTTCGTCCCGGCGGCCGCCCGCGGACGGCTGCAGACCTACAAGGTCGCAGTGGGCTCGCTCGGCATCCCGATCGCCGCGTGGGCGGGCTACTTCCTCGTACCGCAGTGGAGCTGGGGCTGGCGGCTGGTCTTCGGCCTCGGCCTGTTCGGGGTGGTATTTGCCTGGCTGATCCGGCGTTGGGTGCCGGAGAGCCCCCGCTGGCTCGTCGCGCGCGGAGAACTGGAGCGGGCCGAAGAGGTGGTGCGGTCGATCGAGCGGCAATGCGGAGTACGGCCGGGCGAAGAGCCGGTCACGGTCTCCGCCCCGGCCGTGCCGTCCGCGCCGCCCCGGCCGGTGGGGCCCGAAGCATCCGGCCGTCCCCGCCTCTCCGAGCTGCTGCGCCCCCCGAACCGCCGCAGGTTTCTCGCGGTGTCGGTCATGTGGGTGACCGGGCTGCTCGCCTACTCGGCCTTCAACACCTGGACGCCGACGTTCCTTTCGGAGAGCGGACTCGAACTTTCCGACACCCTCCTCCTCTCCGCCGTCCTCGCCACCGCCGCGCCGCTCGGCGCGCTGGTCGCCCTGCCACTCATCGACCGCTGGGACCGGCGCCTGGCCCAGCTCGTCCTCGGCACGCTGACCGCCGTCACGCTGCTGCTGTTCGGTCTCGTCCGGGACACGACGGCCGTCCTCGTGCTGGGCTGCGTGGTCAGTCTGCTCTTCCAGATGGCCGTGCCCTTCCTCCAGGTGTACTCGGCCGAGATCTTCCCCACCCGAATCCGCGCGCTCGGCTCGGGCACCGCCAACGCCCTGTCCCGGATCTTCAACTTCGCCGCCCCGATGCTGGTGGCCACGATCTTCGCCGGGCTCGGATACGCCGCTGTCTTCACGTTCCTCGCCTCCCTGAGCGTCGTGGGCGGCACCGTCGCCGTCGCCTTCGGCCCACGCAGCACCGGTGTGAGCCTGGAGGCCACCGGAACTCCCGAACACCCCATCACCGCAAAGGAGTCCGCTCACTCATGACCGACCTCGCCTTCACTCCCGCGACCGAACTCGTCACGCTCGTGCGAAGGCGCGAGCTGTCACCCGAGGAGCTCATGCGGCACACCCTCGACCGGATCAGGACGCTGGACCCCGCCCTCAACTCCGTCGTCGCCCTGGACACCGGGCGGGCGCTCGCCGAGGCCGCCGCCATGTCCGCGCGGATCGCCCGCGGCGAGGACCCCGGGCCGCTCGCCGGGCTTCCCGTCCTCGTCAAGGACGGCGAGAACGCGGAGGGGTTCCCCACCACCCGGGGCACCCGCGCCTTCCGGAACATCCCGCCCGCGACCCGCGACGGCATCCACGTGGCCCGGCTGCGCGCCGCCGGGGCGCTCGTGATCGGCAAGACGAACATGCCGCCCCTCGGAGCCGGCGTCCACACCGCGAACGATGCGTTCGGCATCACCCGCAACCCCTGGAATCCCGAGAAATCGCCGGGCGGTTCCAGCGGTGGCGCGGCCGCCGCCGTCGCCGCCGGTCTGGTCGCCCTCGGCACCGCGGGGGACGGCGGCGGATCCACCCGTATCCCCGCCGCGCTGTGCGGAGTCGTCGGCCTCAAGCCGAGCCGGGGCCGCATCCCGTCCGCCGCGCCGTGCTGGCCGCAGCACATCTGCCTCAGCGGCATGGCCCGCACCGTCCGGGACACCGCGCTCCATCTCGATGTGGCCGCCGGTCACGACCCGGCCGATCCCAACTCGCTGCCTGCACCGGGCCTTTCCTACCTGGAGAGCCTCGACCGCCCGTTGCCCCGGCTGCATGTGGGCGTGCTGCGCACGCTGGGCGTGGCCGAGCCCCGGCCCGAGATGCTGCGGGCCCTCGAGAGGACGGCGGACGTGTTGCAGGAGCAGGGCCACGAGGTGGTGGACGACGACTCGGCCCTGCCCGGAGCCGAGGACTTCCCCGCCCCGTTCCTGCTGCGCCAGCAAGTCCTGGCGTACCACCGCCTCGTCGGCATCTTCGACGAGTTCACGGCCCGTCGCGCCGACTTCGAACCGTGGTTCGCCGACGTACTCGACAACGGGGCCGCCGTCACCCCTGCCGACTTCGCCCGCTACTCGCAGCACCGGGCACGTCTGGACCAGTGGGCGGCCGGGCTGTTCGAGCGGTACGACCTGTTGCTGCTGCCGACGGTGCCGACCACGGCTTGGCCCGCGGAGGGTCCCGATGTGATGGCGGCCGTGCGCGAGCGGACCGTGCCGATCTCCTTCACCTCCGTCTTCAATGACACCGGCCATCCGGCGATCAGTGTCCCGGCGGGGCTGGGCCCGGACGGACTGCCCTGTGCGGTGCAGCTTGTCGCTCCGCATCACCGCGAAGACCTCGTGCTCGGCTCCGCGCTGACCGTCGAGGCCGCCCACGGACCCGTGCGTCCGCCGGCCTTCGCGTCCAGCTCCTGACGAAACGGTCCACCGGTGGAAGCAGGACACGGGAGAGTGGTGTGCAAGGTGGTCAGTTCTCCGATCAGGCCCGCGATCGCGGAACCGATGGCGGGTGCGTCGGTGGGCAGGAAGCGGAAAGTGGCGTTCATTCGGCCGCTGAGGGAGTCCGGCGTCATTCGCCGGCGCAGGCTGACGCCGAGCACGTCGTCCATACCCGTCTTGAGCATGGCCAGTAGCCGGCCGGTCCGTTCATCCAGAGGGCGAGGGTACGACCGGCAGGCGCGGCACGGTCCGGTGTCAGTTCTCCTGCGCGACCGGAGCCGGCGGCGCCACAACGGCCGACGGTGGCGGTGTCCGTCGCCGTCGCCGCGTCATGGCCACACCGGCGAGCACGACGATCATTCCCGCGACAGCGCGGAGGCCGATTTCCTCGTTGAGCACAATCGCGCCCAACACCAGGGAGACCACGGGCAGCAGGTATCCGACGGTGGCGGCGTCGGTGGCGCCTTCGTCGGCGATGATCCGATATGTGAGGTGGAAGGTGATCCCGGTCGCGAATATCCCGAGGACAGCAGCCGCGACCAAGGCCGTCGGGCCGGTGTGCAGGGACGTCGCGCCGTCTACGGGCAGAGTCAGCGACGTCAGTCCGGTCGCGGCGATGAGCTGGGCCGCGGAGAGGGAGAGGGTGGAAGTGCCCTTGCCCACGAGATTGCGCTGCATATGGGCGAAGGCGATGGCATAGCTCGCCGCTGCGCCGAGGATGGCGACAGCGCCCAGGCTCACGCCTCCACTCTGCTGCCAGGGGGCGAAGATGAGCACCGTTCCCCCGAGTCCGACCACGAGTCCGGTCAGGCGGATCGGGTGGAGTCCGCGTTCGGTGCCCGTCGCGAGACCGATCAGCAGCGACCACAACGGAGTCGTCGCGTTCAGTACGCCGGCCAGGCCGGAGTCGACGGTCTGCTGCGCAATGCTGAACAACGTGAACGGCAGAGCGTTGCAGAAGAAGGCGGCCACGAAGAGGTGACCCCAGGTCGCACGGCCGCGCGGCAGGCGTTGCTGTGTCGACAGGCACACCACCGCCAGGACGAGCGCACCGAGCGCACAGCGGATGACGGTGACCTGGGCGGGAGACAGGCCTTTCAGAGCCAGCTTGATCCACAGGAAGGTGGACCCCCACAGCAGCGCGAGCACACCTACCCGCGCCCAGGCCGACGTTCCGGATCGCCTATTGATCATGCTCCGTCTCCTTGCTCGTCCGTCCCCAGGAACGGTGCCCGAGGAAATCTGACAGGACAAGTGAAAAGAAGTGCACCTCCGTTAAGCTCTCCTACATGCTTGATGTGAGGCGTATGCAGGTTCTGCGCGCGGTGGTCAGCAGCGGGTCGGTCACCGCGGCAGCAGCGCATCTCGGCTACACGCCGTCCGCCGTGAGCCAGCAGGTGGCAGCGCTGGAGAAGGAGGCCGGGATCGCGCTGCTCGAACGCGTCGGCCGGGGCGTGCGGCCGACAGCCGCCGGGCGACTGCTCACCGAGCACGCCGCGATCATCAGCAAGAACGTTGCCGAAGCGGAGAGCGCACTGGCCGAACTGCGCGCCGGGCGCACGGGGCTGCTGGCGATCCGCTACTTCGCCACGGCGGGAGCGTCCATGGTGGCGCCCGCCGTGACCCGGTTCCGCAAGGAGCACCCGGGCGTGCGTATCGACCTCAAACTGATCGAGCCCGAGGACCCGCTGCCGGAGGTGGAGCAGGGCCGGGCCGACCTGGCCATCATGGTCCGGCCGCAGGACGGGCGGCCCGGTGACGGCATCCGTCTCGTGCACCTGCTCGACGACTCGTACGCTGCCGTGCTGCCCTCGGGGCATCCCCTCGCCGCGAAGCGAGTGCTCGACCTGGCCGACCTTGCCCACGAACCGTGGGTCGGCAGCGAGCCGCCGGGCCCTTGCCTGAAGCCCGTGATCGACGCCTGTGCCGCGGCGGGCTTCACCCCCGACTTCGTGGTGCAGAGCGAGGACTACGCCACGGCACAGGGATTCGTCGCGGCCGGTCTCGGTATCGGCCTGATCCCGCTCATGGGTCTGGGAAACCGCCATCCCGCCGTCGTCGTGCGCGAAGTCCAGAACCCGAAGCCGGTCAGGGCGATCTATGCGGCGGTGCGCGAAGTCTCACTCGCCCAGCCCGCACTGCGGGGACTGCTCGACGCACTTACCGACGCTGCAGCCGTAAGCGCCGGCACGTGAGGGGCGGATGTCCGGTGACCGGGATCGGCCCCCGCCGCCGGTGCCGGGGTGAAAGCCCACGGATGCCGCCGCCCGGGGCGCGCCCGGACCCGGACGGCGGCCGAGGCGGCCACGGCCCGGGACGCTTCGGGGATAAGTCCCTTTTTGATACGGTGAGTTGAAAGTGATGTGCAGCTGAGGAGATACAGCCGTGGTGGGTGACGACGACATCTCCGGGTGATCCCGGAAGTCAGCGGTCGCAGGCATGCACTGGAGTGCGCATGGCCCGTGACCGTCTCGTCATGCCTTGACACCGCCATCATCGATCTAGACGGCTCCCGCGGCTGTACCGTGCGCTACGGCGGCGGTTACCGCGACTACCTCGATCAACGCGCCGCAGCGCAGGCGCGCTGGCGGGAGCAGTACCGCGACTGGTGCCAGGAGCTGGCCGAGGCCCGGCGGAGGCTCGAAAAGGCCGGCAGGTCCGGCCGCAGCTTCGGGGGAATGCGGGACAAGAACAAGCTGGCCTACAACGCTGCCGGAAGCGCTGCCGAGGCCGCCGTCGCCCGCGCGACCCGCGCGGCCCGGCAACAACTGCGGCGGCTGCTGGACGAGCAGGTACAACGCCCGCCCGAGCCACTGAGCTTCCGACCGCCGGAGACCGCGGAGCTGCCCGACGGTGTGATGATCAGGGCCGAGGGCCTGGCCGTCGGCGACGTGGTGCGCGGCGTGGACCTGACACTCTCACCCGGTTCGCTGTATGTGGTCACCGGACCGAACGGCGCAGGCAAGTCCACGCTCCTGTCCGTACTGGCAGGCCGGCGGGCACCTGATGCCGGGGTGGTCGTACACGGACCGGGGCTGCGCATCGGCTATCTGCCGCAGGACAGTGGCTTCTCCCAGGAGCACCGTGGCCTGCTGGAGACCTTCGCCGCGCACCGCGCGGTCCACGTCGACGACGCCATGGCGGAACTGACCAGGTTCGGTCTGTTCGGGCCCGTTGACTTCGGCGTTCCGGTGAACCGACTGTCCGTGGGCCAACGGCGACGGCTCCGGCTCGCGATGCTGTTCGCACAGCGCCCGCACCTTCTGCTGCTCGACGAACCCACCAACCACCTCAGTCTGGTCCTGGTCGAGCAACTGCAGGAGGCGGTGGAGCATTTCACCGGCCCGGTCGTGATGGTCACCCACGACCGTGCGGTTCGCGAACACCATCGGGACAGAGTGCTGGAGCCGGCCGACGGTCGGCTGGTTCAGCCGGCCTGAGGCCGGTGCCGTCGCCGGGTCGCCGATCAGGGCACGGCCCCGGCCGGCCATGTCAGGCGGACACGGCGGCCGTGGACAGCTCCCACAGCCGCTCCGCGGCCACCGGGTCGAGCTCGTACTCGGCGACGCCCACCGGCTCGATGTCCGTCTCCAGCTCCTTCGGGTCGATGACCGAGGCCTCGGCACTGTTCTGGAAGTACCGCCCGGTCACGCCCTCGACCAGCGGCGAGCCGGCCACCAGCGCCGAGGTGGCGGCGCCCTGGGCGGCGGTGCGCCAGGGGTAGGCGTCGTAGACGGCCCGCGCCTCGTCCGACATGTCCTCGCCGAAGGCGTACTGCTGCAAGGGGGTACGGATGCCGCCGGGCATCACCGCGTTGGCAGTGATGCCGTCCGCCGCCCAGCGCCGGCCGGCCTCCTTCGACCTCAAGAAGTTCGCCGTCCGCGTCAGCAGTTGCCGATCGAGGCGCGTGTCATCAGGCCCGCAGCGGTCAGGCGGCCTTGAGCAGTTCGGCCAGCCGGGCCGTGTCGATCAGGTGGGCCCGGGACGGGAACACCTCGTCGACCAGGATCCGGTTGACGTCCGGGTTGTGGTCGGCGACGCCGTCGGTCAGGACGTAGACGCGGTAGTCGCGGTCGGCGACGTCGATGAGCGTGGACAGGACGACGCCACTGGTGCTGATGCCGGAGAGGATCAGGGTGTCGATGCCACGGTCGCGCAGCTGCTCATCGAGGTCGGTGGTGGAGACCGAACCGAAGCGGATCTTACGGACGACGATGTCGCCGTCCTCGGGGGCGATCCGCTCGTCGATCTGCGTGACGTCGTCCTCGTGGTGCATCATCTTCGCCGCGGCGACCCCGCTGAAGGTCTTGTTGGTCTCCGGGATCTTTGCCCAGTCGTCCTCGGTGAAGGCGACGCGGACGTAGCCGATGGTGCCGCCGGCGGCGCGGACGCCGGCTATCGCGCCCTTGACCCGCTCGACGAGCGCGTCGGGCTCGGAGACGGACGCGACGATCCCGTTCTGGAAGTCCATCGCCAGCAGGGCGATCCGCTTGGGGTCGATCTCGGGGAGGGACGAGGTGGTCATACGTGGTTCTCCTTACGGGGGTGTGTCTCTGCGTTCGCAGTGTTCTTTGGGGTGTCGCTGTGATGGGGGCCGCCGGAGTCGCGGTCCGCTCCGCGAGCCATCAGCCGACGGTCGAGGACGGTCAGCAGGAGGACGGCGACGCCCGCCGCGACCAGTACGAGGCCAAGGGTGTGCAGGCCGTGATCGCTCGCACCGTCGCGGAAGACGATACTGCCGATCACGGCGGAGGTGATGCTTCCGAGGTATCCGAAGGTCCGGAAAAGACCGGAGGCGGTACCGATCCGGTCGAGTGGCGCCGCGAGGTAGAGCGCGGTCTGGTTGCCGACCGTGGTGGCGGCCGATATGACGCCGAAGATCAGAGAGACGAGGACGATCGCGATCGCCGGGCTGTGCGAACGGAGCAGCATGATGCCGCCCGAGCCGATCACCATGGCCACAGCCGCGGCGAGCAACGGTCCACGCACCAGGTTGCGGCTGGCGAGCGGGCGCGAGAGCAGTGCGGAGACGGCGCCCATCGGCAGCAGCAGGAGTCCCGCCGTCACTGTGGAGAACCCGTGTGCGGCCTCCATCCACTGAGTCATGCCGTACATCACGGTGTAGACGCCGAGCAGGGTGAGGGCCTGCCGCAGGTAGGTGCGGGCAAGGGCCCCATTGGCGGCGAGTTCGCGAAAGTCGAAGAACGGCGCGGTTTTTCGCAGCTCCCATACGACCGTGGGTATCGCGGCCACGACGAAGACGACGAGCGCGACCCACTTGACGTGGGGAAGGCCCATGAGGAAGACGACCAATGCGGTCATCGAAGCGGCGAAGCCGAGAATGCCGGTCAGGTCGATCCGGTCGGCGATCTTGCGGAAGCTGCTGTCCGCGCGGTCGAGCGCGGGGTCCTTGGGCAGCCAGCGTACGGCCATCATCAGCGCGATCGCGGTGACCGGGATGTTGATGAAGAAGGCCCAGCGCCAGCCCGCGGCGCCCACGAGGAGGCCGCCGATCGGCGGGCCGACGGCGGCCGTGGCCATGCCCGCGATCGCGAGGCCGCCGAGCACCCCGCCCGGCGGCGCCTCCATGCCGGCCTCCTCGGCGCGGCGCCGGATCAGCACCATCGCGCAGGGGAAGGCGGCCGAGGTGCCGATGCCGACCAGTACCCGGGCGACGGTCAGCATCGCCAGATTCTGGCCGAGGCCGCCGACCAGGCCGCCGAGCAGCACCAGCACGACGCCGGACAGGAAGATCCGGCGCGGGCCGAGCACCTCGGCCAGCTTGCCCGCTGTGGGCTGCGCGACGGCACTGGCCAAGTACAGAGAGGAGACGAGGACGGCGGTGGCGCCAACCGCGACGTGCAACTGTGTGGCGATGGGCACCAGGGCGGTCGCGATGATGGAGCTGTTGATCGGGTTGAGGGCGGAGCCCACGTAGAGCGGGGTGGTGAAGGGCCAGGCGAAGGACTTGAGCTTCGGATCGCGCGCCGAAGCGTCGCCCTGACTGGCGGCGGTACTCATATGCCGCCGCTCAGGTCCGCTTCGGCGAGCCGCTCCAGGAGCTCGATGGCCTTCTCCACGTCTTCGCGTTCGTCGGCGGCGACCACCTGGTCGATGGCGCGCGCCAGGAACGAGGCACGGCCTGCCAGGACTCGGTCGATCAGCTCGGTCGCGGAGGCGTCGGCGCTGATCAGCTTCTTGCGGCCGTCCAGTGGGTCGGGCTCTCCGTGGACGAGGCCGGCGGCCTTGAGCACCGCCAGGCTCTGCGCGATGGCCTGCGCGCTGACGTGCTCCAGCGTGGCGAGCCGGGCCGCGGTGACGGGGCCCTCCCGCACCACGCTCGCCAGCACGCCGAGCTGCGTGACGGTCAGGCCGGTCGCGTTCTGCCCCGACTCCGCGCGCAGGCGTGCGCGCAGCCGTTTCATCGCGTCCTGGAGACGCTGTGCGGTCGCAGCAGACACGGCGGGCTGCTGCGGCCGGGGTTCTGTGTTCATGCCCACACCGTAAAACTACACAAGTAACTTTGTAAAGTTACTTGCGTAGTTTCACTGACGGACGAGGCCCTCGGACACGGCCCACAGCCGGGCCGCGTTCTCCGGATCCAGGGCGTACGGCGCGACGCCGGCGACGGCACCGGCTCGCCCGGTGACCGTCTCGGCCTGCGCACAGTCCTCGAAATAGCGGCCGGTGATGCCCTCCACCGTCGGCGAGGCGGCCAACAGCACCGAGGTCGCGGCACCCTGCTCCACAGTCTTCTGCGGTGGCAGCGCGAGTTCGCCCGAGGCGATGAAGTCGGCCACCTGTTGCATGTCCATGTGCCGGGCCAGGGACGTGTCCGCGATGTTGCCCGGCATCAGCGCGTTGGCGGTGATGCCGTCGTGGACCCATCGCTCGGCGGCACCGACGGCGAACAGGGCGTTGGCGGTCTTCGACTGCCCGTAGGAGGTCCAGGGGTCGTAGGGGCGGAAGCGGTAGTCGAGGTCGTCGAAGGCGACCGGTGAGAAGAGGTGACCGATGGAACTCACCGAGACGATCCGTGCGCCGTCCGCCGCCGCGAGTGCCGGGTGGAGGCCGACGGCAAGGGCGAAGTGGCCCAGGTGGTTGACGGCGAACTGCGTTTCCCGGCCGTCAGGTGTACGGGTGAGTTCCGGTGGGGCCATGATTCCGGCATTGTTGACCAGGATGTGCAACGGGCCGTGCCAGGCGGCCACGAACGCCGCGACCGTCGACCGGTCCGCCAGGTCGAGCCGCCCCACGGTCAACTGTCCCGATTCGGGCGGCAGTTCTACCTCCAGGCGCGCCACCACGCGGGCACCCGCGTCGGTGTCCCGCACGGCCAGGGTGACGTCGGCGCCCGCCGCGGCGAGCGCCCTGGCCGTCTCCACCCCGATTCCGGAACTGGCTCCGGTCACCACGGCCCGGCGGCCGTGCAGGTCGACACCGTCGACTATCTCGGCGGCGGTTGTGCTTGCCCCGAAGATGTGGGGCGTCTGAGGTACGGACATGAGGTGAGGCTCCTGACTTGAGTGACTTGAGAAAGCCCAGGGCCGGCCACTCGTTCCACATGGCCGGGCGCGGCGCCTGCGCCGCTCGGCGCGGCAGGTCAGCCCTGCGCGATGAAGGAGACGTGCTCCCAGTCGGCCCAGGTCTCAAGGCGCTGGGCATAGACGGGCTTGATGATCTCGATGGGTTCAGTACCGAACAGCACCCGCAGCGGCGGGTTCTCGGCGTCGACGATCTGCAACAGGGCGGCGCCGGCGTCGGCGGGATCGCCGTACCTGGCGTCGCCGAGGCGGGCCGCAATCGCCTCTCGGATCTGGTCGTAGGCGGGGTTCGGCTCAGCGCGCATGGCGGAGGAGCCGGCCCAGTCGGTGGTGAAGCCACCCGGCTCGACAATGGTGACCTTGATCCCCTCACCCACGACTTCCTGGGCAAGGGCCTCGCTGAAGCCCTCAAGCGCCCACTTGGAAGCGTGGTACGCGCCCAGCGACGGGAACGCGGCGACGCCGCCGACGGACGAAATCTGCACGATCCGTCCGCTGCCCTGCGCACGCATGATCGGCAGCACGGCCTGGGTGACCCAGAACGCGCCGAAGAGGTTCGTCTCCATCTGGTCGCGCAACTGCTGCTCGGTAACCTCCTCGACCATGCCGAAGAGTCCGTAGCCGGCGTTGTTGACCACGACGTCGAGGCGGCCGAACTTCTCGCTCGCGGCGGCCACCGCGGCGGCGACGGCCGCCTTGTCGGTGACGTCCAGCGCCAGCGGCAGGACCGCGTCGTCGCCGTACTTGGCGACCAGATCGTCCAGTGCAGCCACGTTCCTGGCGGTCGCGGCAACCTTGTCCCCACGCTCCAGCGCGGACTCGGCGAACGCGCGGCCGAAGCCGCGGGACGTACCGGTGATGAACCAGACCTTGCTCATGATTTCTCCTTCGGGCCGGCCTGCCGGAACTGACCTCCGGGGCCGACTTCACTGTAACCCACGAAGTTAGACCAGTCTAAAAATACACCTGTCCAGGAATCGGAATGTAGGATGGGCGCATGGGCGGAACCATGAACCTGCGGGAGCGCAAGAAGCTGGCGACCTGGCGCGCCATCCGGTCCACTGCGCTGCGGCTCTTCGGCGAGCAGGGCTACGAGGCCACGACCGTTGAGCAGATCGCGGCCGCTGCGAACGTCTCGCGCGCCACCTTCTTCAACTACTTCGCCAGCAAAGAGGCCGTCGTCTTCGACCAGGACCCCGAGGAGCGGGGCAACTGGCAGGCCCTGATGAACGACCGCCCCACGGACGAGCCGCTCTGGGACTCGCTGACCGCAATCATGACGGGGTTCAGCGAGAGCCTGCGGGACCGCATGCCGCTGCAGCGCCGCCTGAAGGCGCAGTCGCCCGCCCTCGCCCAGTCGGCCCAGAGCTTCGGTGAGCAGTTCTTCAGCGACCTGAGGAACTGGGTGGCGAGCCGCACCACCAAGCCCGACGAGTTGACCGCGACCTTGCAGCTGAACCTCGCGGTGGCCGCCACCGGCACCGCCTATCAGACCTGGCCCGCCGACCAGCCCTTCGACGAATATCTGCAACGCCTCGAACGCTGCCTCCGCCAGGCGGGCGCCGGCACGGCCACCGACTGACTCGTCAACCGCGCCGCCGCGAAAGAGTCTCGGCGGCCCCTGAGCCACAGTTCTTCGCCAACCTGTCCGGCCTGCTCGTCGGACAGCCGGCGAGTTGCGGGCACTTCAGCCTTCATGAAGAGGCCCTTCCTGTGCCACTGCCCGTCGCCCGGCCGGTCGAGAAGGCGGTTCATCAGCGACTCGAGTGCCGCAGCTGCCGCCACACTTGCACCGGAGCCGATTCCCGGCACCTCGTGACCAAGCAGACCCAACGCCTCGTCAAGTACGAGATCTCTCTCGCCCTCCCACCCGCGCCGCCTGTGCTTGCCACTGCGACGCAGCTCCTGAAGCCGCGCAATTTCGTCGTCGCCGCTGCCTTCGGTCTTGTCCCGAAACCAAACCAAGGAATTCGAGAACGGGCCGGGACAGGCGGTGCAGATTCGGGGGCCCGGTGATGAGGATCCGGGAAACCCCCGGGCATGCCCCTGTTCCCCACTTCGGTGCGCGTGCATTGACGGGGTACTCCAGGACAGGTGAGGGCCGGTCGGCCCTCACCCTGCCGGCGTCAGTCCGTCAGTGTCCGCAGGAGGCGATGCTCCTCCTGCTCGCTGAGCCCCTCGCGGTCCCGGGGCAAGCTGCCGCGCGCAGTATCCCGGGCGAGCGTGTCCGCCAGGGCCTGCGTGAGCGGACGGAGCGTCAGCCCGGCGGCCGGCGCAGACAATGGGACAGGTGGGAGCATGCTCCCGCTCACCCCGGGAGCCGGGGAAAAACAACAAGGGGTCGTTCAGTGAACGACCCCTCACTTGCGACTTTCGAGTGTTCGAAAAGTCGGGACGACAGGATTTGAACCTGCGACCCCTTGACCCCCAGTCAAGTGCGCTACCAAGCTGCGCCACGTCCCGATGCGATTCCCCCCGGTGTTCCCGGGCGGCTGCGCAGGACAAACATTACCTCACTCCGAGGAGCGGATCGACGCCCGTGCCTGGTGGGCGCGGTTTGCCAGGGATTCGGCGCCGCACGCCGTGGCCAGTTTGTGAGCTCTGGCGAGTTCGCGGGGTGAGCGGATCGCGATGCCGTAGTCGACGAGGGCCAGGGCGTGTTCGTACGCGGACGGGGACGCTTCCAGGTGGCGGACCGACTCGGCCAGCAGATGGGTGGCGTCCTCGGCGCGGGCGAAGAGGGCGACACAGCGCAGGGCCTCACCGATCGCGGTGTCCGTGCCGAAGCGTTCGGCGTGCACCCGGGCCGAGGTGGCGAGTTGGGCGGCCCGGCCCGGGTCGTCCTCGGCCAGTGCGCGGGCGAGATCGCCGGCCCAGGGTGCCCATACGCCGTTGAACCTGCCGCGGGGTTCAAGGGCCTGACCGGCCGCTTCGAGTTCGGTGGCCGCTTCCTTCGTACGGCCTTCGGCCAGCAGCAGCCGTCCGCGTACGCACGGCGCGTCGGGCAGCACCATCGCGCTGGGGTAGGGCGAGCCGAAGTCGTAACGGTCGGCGATCTCGCGCGCCTCGGTGACACGGCCGCGGGCGACCAATGTGTCGATCAGCAGACAGGCCGCGTCCCAGTGGACGGGAAGTCCACTGCCGACACGGTCGGCGAGGCGCAGCCCTTCGCGGAGGAAGCCCTCCGCCTCGGCCAGCCGGCCGCGACGGCGGTGGACCAGCCCGAGCAGGGTGTGTGCGAAGGCGAGATGTGCACCGCTCCAGCCTGAGATCTCGAAGGCGCGGACGGCCTCGCCGAAGAGTTCCTCGGCCCGGTCGAGCTGGTCCGTGAAGGCGTAGGTGATGCCGACGAGCGTCGGGAGTTCGAAGCCCCACTCGGTGTCGGTCCAGCCGAGCCCGCGGGCGGGGTGGCCGTCGACCAGGGCGCGTTCGCAGAGGTCGACGATGAGCTGGGCGTTCTCGCCGCGCATCATGGCGTCGAAGGCGCGGATGGTGAGCAGGGCGCGCTCGGCGTTGTCGCGGCCGGACAGATGATCGGCGTTCCGGGCGAGCCTGGCGGAACGGGCGGGTCCGTCGTCCTCGGCGGCCTGCATGCCCTCCCAGAGGAAGTGGGCGGCCTGGAGCCGCATCAGGCCGGGGCCGGGGGCGGTGTGTGCGGCCTCGGCGGCGAGGGCGCGTGCCGCTTCCTTCAGCTGGTTGTTGTGGGAGTGCGCGGCCGCGAGCCGGAAGGTGGCGTCGACCCTCTGGTCGTCGGAGAGTCCTGGCATCTCAAGGGCGTCCCGCAGATGCTGGACGGTGGTGGCCGGGGAACTGAGCAGCGTGGCGCAGCCCAGTTCGTACAGCAGAGTCGCCCTGACCCGTTGGCGCGGTGGTTCTTGCAGGGCGCGTTCGAGGCAGCGGCGGGCGGCCTCCGGGGCACCGACCGCGAGGTGCTGTTTGGCTGCTTCGCGGAGCTGCTCGACCAGCTCCTGGTCGTCGTCGGGGTGTACTTCGAGGAGGTGCCGGGAGGCCGCGGCGGGGCCGAGTCCCGCACGGGTGATCGCCCAGGCGGCCCGGCCGTGCATGGCGGTGCGGGTGGCCGGCGGGATGGAGCGGTACACCGCGGTGGCGATCAGCGGGTGGACGAACTCCAGCGGGTCGAAGCCGGTGACGATACGGGCTTCGCGCAGCCGCGCCGTGCAGTCGGCGGCCTCGGCGGGGCTCATTCCGGCGAGGGTGGCGGCGAGATCCTGCGAGATGTCCGTGCCGAGCACGGCGGCGGCCCAGGCGAACCGGTTGGCGTTGGTACCGAGCCGTTCGAGCCGGGCGACGAGTCCGCTGCCGCGGGCCGTTGCACCGAGTTCGCGCAGCAGCCCGGCCGACTCCTCAAGGGGCGCCAGTTCGCGGTCCTGGACCTTGGCGACGAGTTCGACCGCCTCGTAGGGGTTGCCGCCGGTGACGGCCCACACCTCGCGGCAGAACGGGTCGTCGGCGTGCTCGCCGAGGCCTGCGCGGACCAGTTCCGCGGTGGCGTCCGGGGTGAGGGCGCGCAGCGCGACCCGAACCTGGGAGGGGTGGGCGCCGCCCGGTCCGCTCTCCTTCTGCCGCGCTGCCAGTTCTTCCGGCCGGTGGGCCTGGACGACCAGGACGGGCAGTTCGCCGAGGCGTGCGGTGAACGAGGCGAGCCAGGCGAGGGATTCGCCGTCCGCCCAGTGTGCGTCGTCGATGATGAGCAGGAGCGGACGGTGGCTCAGCCGGGATGCGAGCCGGGAGACGACCCAGTCGAGGCCGTCCCGCACACCCTGCGGATCGGGCTGGGGACCGCTCGGTTCGGCGAGTCCGAGTGCGGGCGCGGCGATCTCGTACCAGGCTCCGAACAAGGCCCGTACCTCGTCGGGCGGAAACTGGTCGAGTGCGGGCTGCAGCAACTGGCGTACGACGTGGAACGGCACGGACGTTACCGTTTCGCCGCCGCGTGCGGACCAGACCGTGCAGCGGTCGGCGGCCATCGCCTGGATCTCGGCGAGCAGTGCTGTCTTGCCGATGCCTGCCTCGCCGCTGAAGATCAGCAGCCGGCCTGCCGCCCGGGCGCCGCAGAGGGCGTCCACGGCTTGTGCGGCAGCGGCGAGCTCCGGTTCGCGCTCGTACAGCGGCCGGGACTGCTTCATCCCTACCCTCCCCAAAGTGGTGCGGACGACTGTCGACACTAGTCGTGCGCGGGGGTCCACGGACAGTGGTTCGGACAGTTCGCCGCAGGTGCGGGGCACAATCGAGGGGTGGACGAGACCCGCAGGGACCGCGATGCCGAGGGCCGCGCGCGCAATGCGCGCCCCCGTGACGGGCTGGGACGCCCCCTGCCGTACGGGGCACCGGGAGTGGATCGGCAGCCCGAGGGGGTGACCCGGACCCCCGAGGAGACCCTGCGTGAGGCGCAACGGCTGCTGGACGCGGGGATGCCATTCCATGCGCACGAGGTGTTCGAGGATGCGTGGAAGTCGGGCCCGTTGGCGGAACGAGAGTTGTGGCGCGGTCTTGCACAGTTGGCCGTGGGGCTGACGCACGCGGCGCGGGGCAATACGACGGGCGGGGCCCGGTTGTTGCGACGGGGCGCGGCGGCGCTCGCAGGGTTCGGGACCACCCGCCCTCACGGGATCGGGGTCGACGGACTGATCGGCTGGGCCGGGGAGCTGGCGGGGCGGGTCGAGGCGAAGAAGGCCTGCGGCGCGGACGCGGCGCGTGTGCGGCCCGTCGACGCGGCCGACGAGGCGCCGTGTCTGCGGGCCGGGGGCCGGTAGCCCGGACGCCCGGGGCGGTGGGGCATGGGGCAGACTCGGTGCGGTGAGAAAGATCTATGTCATCGGTATCGGCGCGGGCGACCCCGACCATCTGACCCTCCAGGCCGTCAAGGCGCTGAACCGGGCGGATGCGTTCTTCATCCTCGACAAGGGTGAGGAGAAGTCCGATCTGACCGGGCTGCGGCGGGACATCCTCGATGTGCATGTGAAGAACACCTCGTACCGGCTCGTCGAGGCACGGGATCCGGAGCGGGACCGCAGGACGTCGGACTACTCACCCGCGGTGGACGACTGGCGCAGGCGCCGCGCGGATCTGTACGAGCGGTTCATCGCGGAGGATCTCGGTGCGGACGAGTGCGGGGCGTTCCTGGTATGGGGCGATCCCTCGCTGTACGACTCCACGCTCGGCATCCTCGAAGAGATCCTCGACCGGGGTTCGGTCGCCTTCGACCACGAGGTGGTCCCCGGGATCAGCAGTGTCTCCGCGCTGCTGGCCAAGCACCGGACGGGGCTGAACCGGGTGGCGAGGCCGGTGCAGATCACGACCGGCCGGCGGCTGGCCGAGGGCTGGCCCGAGGGGGTCGACGACGTGGTCGTGATGCTCGACGCGCGGCAGGCGTTCACCCGCCATCTCGACCAGGACCTCTACATCTACTGGGGCGCGTACGTGGGGACCGAGGACGAGATCCTGGTCTCCGGGCACCTCGCCGAGGTGTCGGACCGGATCGAGGAGCTACGGGCCGAGGCGCGCGCCCGCAAGGGCTGGATCATGGATACGTATCTGCTGCGCCGCGGCTGAATCAGTCTTCCCGGCACAGCAGTTGGAGCGCCGACGCCACATCGCGCACGACGGGTACGCCTTCGGGCGGTGGCGGGCGGCGGACCACGACCACGGGCAGGCCGAGGTTCCTGGCCGCGGTGAGTTTCGCCGCGGTGGCGGGGCCGCCGCTGTCCTTGGTGACGAGGACGTCGATGGCGCGGTCGCGCAGCAGCGCCGTCTCTCCTTCGACGGTGTACGGGCCACGGTCGAGGAGTACGTCGGTGTCAGGGGGCAGCGGTGGCTCGGGAGGCTCCACAGACCGTACGAGGAAGTGGAGCGTGTCCGCGCCCGGGGCGGTGGTGAAGGCGGCCAGGCCCAGGCGGCCGGTGGTGAGGAAGATCCGGCGGCCCAGGGCGGGCAGTTGCGCGGCGGCGTGCGCGAGGTCGTCGGCCGGGTGCCAGCGGTCGCCGGGGCCCGCCGTCCAGCCGGGGCGGCGCAGCGCGAACAGTGCGGTGCCGGTGGCATTCGCGGCCGCGGCGGCGTTGGCGCTGATGTTGCCGGCGAACGGGTGGGTGGCGTCGACGACGGTGTTCACACTGTGGGTACGCAGCCAGTCGGCGAGGCTCTGGGGGCCGCCGAAGCCTCCGATGCGTACATCACCGGCGGGCATCCGGGGCCGGGAGACCCGGCCGGCCAGCGACGTGGTGATGCGCACGGTCGCGTCGCCGCCGGGCCCGGTCAGCTCAGCGGCGAGCTGCCGGGCTTCGGTCGTACCGCCGAGGATCAGGATGTGGCCGGGCATGCACCGAACCTACGTCACTTTCGCCGCCCGCCGTGCGGAGCGGTGAACAGGGCGGCCCGCAGCCATTACGATCCGGCGTCATGAGCACTTCTGACCAGGACCAGGCCGTGGACACCCCGATAGCCGGTCCCGAGACCGTTTCGGAACCCGATTCCGAGGCCGCTTCGGAGATCATTCCCGAGACCGATTCCGAGGTCGTTGCCGAGGCCGCTGCCGAGACCTCCGCCGAGACCGGGAACCAAAGACTGACACCTCGTCAGGCAAGACGGCTGCGGATCCTTCTCTCGTCGGTCGGCATGGCGGCGATGGCGGTCGTTCTCGCACTGCGGATCGCCAGCCGGTCGTCCGTGCTGGTGGTCGGGGTGTACGGGCTGGCGCTGATCCTGTGCGGGATCGTGATCGAGCTCAGCAGGAACGGCCGTACGCGGCTCGGCAGTTGGCTGCTGGCCGTCGGTCTGCTGGCGGCCATCGGTTCGGACTGGCTGCTGATTCCCTGACGTACGGTCAGCGCGCCGCGATCCGCACGGTCGCCCCGTGCGGATCGACCCGGTCGAGCCAGTCGGCGCGCAGATGGAACGGACGGCCCGGTGCGGCGGGCAGCAGCAGTCGCTGCCGGTGGAGGACACGGCCGTCCTGGCGGACGACGAGCAGCGGTGAGGAAAGCCTCCGGCCGGTGCGCAGGGTGAAGCGGCCACGGAGCGGGGTGTCGCCCCCGGGAGCGATGAGGTTCGGCGCGATCCACTGCAGCGGGGAATCGACCGCAATGGAGGGCCGGTCCACGGGCCAGGCATCCGCCGCCAGGTGACGCAGTACGGGTGCGGCGACGGCCCGTCCCTCGGCGGCCGCGATGCCGGCGCTCTCCACACCGTGCAGCAGATTGCCGACGGCGAAGACTCCGGTCTCGGTCGTGCGGTACGAGGCGTCGTACGCGGGGCCGCGGGTGCCGGGGTCCAGGGTGACCGCGCCGCGCCGGGCCAGTTCGTGGTCGGGGATCCAGTCGCCGGTGAAGACGACGGTGTCACAGCGCAGGGTCGTGGTCCGGCCGTCGTGATGCCGCAGCGCCACTCCGGTGAGCCGCTCCCGGCCCGTCAGTGCGGTGACGGTGGCGCGGGTGAGGAGCGGGGTGCGGTCCCGGGGCCGGGTCAGGGCCGTGACGCGGGAGGGCGGCTGGTCGGTGACCAGGGCGACGACATCCAGTCCGGCGACGCGCAGGGTGTCGGCCGCGGCACGGCTTACGGGTTCGTCGCCGATGACGACCGCGCGGGTGCCGATCCGCTGCCGGTGGAGATGGACGGCCTGCTGGAGTTCACCGGTGGTGTAGACGCCGGACGGGCGGGTGCCGGGGACCAGGCGGGCGCTGCGGGGGCGTTCGCGGGCGCCGGTGGCGAGGACGACTGCACGGGCCGTGATGCGTTCGAGTCCGGTCGGTGCGGTGGTGTCGACGGTCAGTGGTCCGGCCCAGCCGGTGACGGTGACCCCGGTACGCAGGGTGGCTCCGGCCCGTTCGGCCGCCGCGACGCATTGCCGGGCGTACACCGGTCCGGTCGCTCCTCCCCCGATGAAGCGGCCGCCGAAGCCGCCGTGGAGACAGTGGCGCGGGATGCCGCCCGCGATCTGTTCGCGCTCCAGGACCTCGACCCGGCCCGCACCCGATGCGGCGAGTTCGGCCGCGGCGCCGAGACCGGCCGGACCGCCCCCGACGACCAGAACGTCGACGCTCCGCTCGCACCGGGTCATGGCCGGGCCTCCTCGATCAGCGCGCGGACCGCGGCCCCGCAGTAGAACCCCTGGCAGCGCCCGTTGCCGGCCCTGGTTCTGCGGCGCAGGCCGTCCCGGGTGAGCGGCGGGATCGTGCCGGAAAGGGCGTCCCTGATCTCGCCTGCGGAGACCCGTTCGCAGTGGCAGACAAGCGTGCCGTAGGCCGGGTCCTCGGTGATCAGTTCGTCGTTCTCGTACGGACGGGGGAATGCCTCGCCGAGGTTGGGCATGGCGACGAGCGGCAGTTCGGACGGCGTACCGAGGTCGAGGCCCGAGCCGCCGAGCAGTTCGCAGACGTGCGCGGCGATGGCCATCGAGGCGGTGAGTCCGGTGGAGCGGATGCCGCCGACGGCGATGTAGCGCCGCTCCGGGTAGTCCTGGATGCGGTAGTCCTCCTGACCCGTGGCGGCGCGCAGTCCGGCGTAGACGGCCGTGACTTCCTCGTCGAGCAGTGGAGGCAGGATGCGACGGCCCTTCTCTCGCAGCAGGGCGATGCCTTCCGCGGTCGATCCGGTGGCGGTCTTGTCGTCGAGTTCCTCGGCTGTGGGGCCGAGCAGCA
The DNA here is from genome assembly GCF_042882185.1 of Streptomyces sp. NPDC058239. NCBI lineage: Bacteria > Bacillati > Actinomycetota > Actinomycetes > Kitasatosporales > Streptomycetaceae > Streptomyces > Streptomyces sp. NPDC058239. The sequence continues at coordinate 98,209 of NZ_JBHVWS010000019.1, read as the reverse complement.
CATTGCCGAAGACGGTCGGTGCGACCAGGACGCCCTTGCCGGCGGCGCTGGGTACGGGAAGCAGGATGTGGCTGACGAGATCGCGGGCGAGCTTGTCGAAAACGATGAGCTGACCGCGGCGCGGGGTGACGGTGAAGACGTCGTGGCCGAGTTCCCGGTCGACCTCGTCGGCGTACAGTCCGGCGGCGTTGATCAGATGACGGGTGCGCAGTGTCCCGCGGGTGGTGGTGAGGGTGTGGACGTCGTCGCCGCTGCCGATGTGCTGGACCCGGCAGTTGAGGTGCAGATGGACTCCGGCCCGCACGGCCTGGGTGGCGTAGGCGAGCGGGGTCGTCCAGGGGCAGATGATGCTTTCGTCGGGGATTTCGAGTGCGCCGAGGGCGCCGGGCCCCAGATGGGGTTCGCGGGCCCGCAGTTCGTCGGCGTCCAGGAGGCGTGCCGCGTGATAGTCATTGCGTTCGGCCTTCGCCAACAGGGCGGGAAGTGCGGCCAGTTGCTCCTCGTCCCAGGCGACGAGGAGGGCGCCGACGCGTTCGACGGGGATGCCTGTCTCGGCGGCGTAGGCGCGGAGTCTGTGCCGGCCCTCGCGTACGAGCCGGGCTTCCAGCGAACCGGGTACGGCATCGAAACCGGTGTGCAGGATGGCGGTGTTGGCCTTCGATGTGCCGTTGCCGATGTCGTCCGAGGCGTCGACGAGGGCGGTGCGCAGCCGGTAGCGGGCCAGTTCGCGGGCGATGGCGGCGCCGACGACGCCTGCGCCGACGACGGTCACGTCGTAGACCGGCGTGCCCGGCAGCTCGTCCGCCGAGTCGCCGGGCAGGTCGGCCGTCAGGTCTCCGGTCGTGGTGATCGTGCAGTTCATCGCGTGACTCTCGTACGCATCAGGCATGTTCCAGCAGGGTCTGCACAGCCGCGCGGAATCCGGCAAGGCGTTCGGCCGCCTCGTCGGCGCCGATCCGGGGCTCGTACACGGCGGCGGGCTTCCATTCGGGTACGGCCTGCCGGAGCGGGAGCCGGGGGTCGAGGCCGAGGCGGGCTACGGCTCCGACGCCCAGTGCGGTGACATCGGGCAGCGCGGACACCTCGACAGGTCGTTGCAGCAGGTCGGCCTGGGTCTGCATGAGCAGTGCGGAGCGGGTCAGGCCACCGTCGACGCGGAGCGAGGTCAGCGGGGAGCCCAGGTCGGTCGTGACCGCTTCGGTGAGTTCGACGACCTGCGCGGCGATGCCCTCGCACAGGGCGCGCACCAGGTGGCCCGCGGTGGTGTCGAGTCCGAGGCCGGTCACCGATCCGCGCAGATCGCCGCGCCACCACGGGGCGGCGAGTCCGGCGAGCGCCGGTACGAACGTGACGCCGGCGGAGTCCGGGACAGTGGCACCGACCGGGTCGAGGTCGGCCGCGCCGGAGATCACCCCCAGGTCGCTGAGCCAGCTGACGGCGGACGCGGCGGTGTAGACCTGTCCGTCGAGGCAGTAGCTCGTACGGCCGCCGAGCCGCCAGGCGACACAGCTGACCAGTCCGGTGGAGCCGCGGCGCGGGGCGGGCCCGGTCTGGGCGAGCAGGAACGCACCGGTTCCGTAGGTGCACTTGGCGTTGCCCGGGTCCAGGGCGTTCTGGGCGAGCAGGGCGGCCTGCTGGTCGACGAGGAGTCCGGTCAACGGGAGTTCACCACCGAAGGCGGTAGTGGTTCCGACGGTCCCGTCGGAGTCGACGACGGCCGGGAGGCGTTCGTCGCCGAGGCCGAAGATGTCCAGGGCCGCGGGCGACCAGCCGACCCGGTCGAGGTCGAGCAGTTGGGTGCGTCCTGCGGTCGCCGCGTCCGTGACGAATGCCCCGGTCAGCTGATGGACGAGCCAGGAGTCGCTGGTGGTGACGACGCCTTCGCGGGTCAGCTCACGGCGGATCCAGGCCATCTTGGGTGCGGCGAAGTACGGATCGAGCGGAAGTCCGGTGAGTTGCTTCAACTCATCTTCGTGCGACGCGAGTTCGGCGCACAGCCGGACGGAGCGACGGTCCTGCCAGACGATCGCGTCGGTCAGCGGCCGCCCCGTGTCCGGATCCCAGGCGAGCACCGTCTCGCCCTGGTTGGCGAGGCCGACGGCCGCCACCGGCTCACCCGCTTCGTGCAGCGCCCGTCGCCCGGCGTCGACGACCGAGTCCAGCAGTTCGGCCGGGTCGGCCTCGACCGCTCCTCCGGTGCCGTGACGCGGCCTCACCGGCACCGAACCGGAACCGATCACGCCGCGCTCGGGGCAGATCACCAGAGCCTTGGTTCCCGATGTGCCCTGGTCCACGGCGAGTACCGGGCCTGTCATCGACACTCCAGCTGTGCGGAAGCTCTGCGGCTTGAACGGAATCGTGATCATTGATCCTCGACGCCCAGAGTGGTGCAGACCACCGCGTACGTCAAGGGCTGCCCGGACTCACACCCGGAACGACCGGATGCCGGTCAACGTCCATACGAATAAGACGACTTGAGTAAGATCCACGAATCGGTCCGGAGTTCGGAACAAATGGCCTTACACTCACCGCCGAGCAACAACCGGACGCTTTCGAGCAGTTCATTTTTCAACAGCTGCTTAACCCCCCACGTCCTTGAGGATTGATGACACCGACACTCCGCCCCGATCACCGACATCTCGACTCCCGGGCCTTCCACCTCCGCACGGGTTCCGTGCCACCGCCGGGTTGCGTGACGTGCTGAGGAGATCCCCCATCCGTCGCGTGCCGTCCCGTCGAACGGGGGCAGGGCGAGTCCATGGCCAACAGTGATTTCCGGCCGGTCTATCACCCGGCCGGCCATGACAACGAATTGCGTGTCGCGTTACAGGATTTGCGCACCGGACGCTGGTTGTCCATGCGGAACCTGCTGGAGAGCACGCCCGACTGGACCTTATGGACCCAGCGCACACAGGTACTTGGGGCGGTTGCCGCCGGTTCTGACGCGGTGCAGGCCTGGCTGGCCGAGGAGCCCCGAAGTGTCGCCGCTGCCGTGATGCACGCACGGGTCGTCGTGGAACGGGCCGTGCGGGCCCACCGCGAAGGCCATCCCCGCGCACAGGAGCTGTGGCAGGAAGCGTGGGGAGCCTGCCGCGCTGCCGCGCACACCTCACCCGCGGACCCGGTGCCATGGGTCTGCCTGCTGGCCCTGTCCCAGCTCGACGAGCGGCAGCAGTTGGAGGAGCACCGGCTGCATCCGCCGGGGCCGATGCTCTTCCCCGGCCCGTGGGGGCTGCTGGCGGAGGCCGACAAGCGCGATCCGTGCAACCGCGAGGCCTATCACCGGATGCTCCAGTTCGTGTACGCGCGAAAGGCCGGCGGAACCCTCTCGGAAGCGGTCAACTTCGTGCAGTGGGCGGCCTCTTCCGCCCCCGACGGCTCCGCACTGCATGTGCTGCCGCTGTATGTGCGGGTCGAGCGCTATCGCCGTGAGCACGGCCACGAGAAGGCCCTGGATCTCCACTGGGTCACCGAGGACGCCGAGCGCGACGCGGCCCGGGCCCTGGAGCTCTGGTTCCGTCGTACGGCCCCGATCTCCCACTCCCTGCTCGACCTGAACCATCTGGCCCACGCCCTGTGGGGAGCACTCCAATTCGCCGACGCCGCACCGGTGTTCCAGGAGCTCGGCGCCTATTTCACCTCGGTTCCCTGGGTGTACCGCACCCGTGATCCCAAGGCCCCGGGAGCCGCCGAGGAAGTTTTCCTGCGGGCCCGGAGCCGCTGTCTCGCCTCGTCCCGCGACCCCGGACGGGGGCCGCACGGCTGAGCCATGGCGCCGTGACGCCGCGCGGCCTCCCTCCCCGTCTCGAACCGATCCCCTTCCGTCCCTTCCCCATCCCGCTCATGGAGGTCTTTCCCATGTCCATATCCACCCCGACCCAGTCGGGTGCGGAGACCACCCCACCCATGGACGAGGAGCAGCGGCTGCGTGAACTCGGCTATCAGCCGGTGCTCGCCCGCCGCATGGGCGGCTTCGGCAACTTCGCCATCAGCTTCTCCGTCATCTCGATCCTGTCCGGCTGCATGACCCTGTACGGCTTCGGCATGTCGACCGGTGGCCCGGCGGTGATGCTCTGGGGCTGGGCCGGAGTCGGCCTGTTCGTGCTCTGCGTCGGCATGGCACTCGCCGAGGTGACCAGCGCCTACCCGACCTCGGGCGCGCTGTACTACATGGCCGACCGGCTCGGCGGCCGCAAGTGGGGCTGGTACACCGGCTGGCTGAATCTTCTCGGGCTGCTCGGTGCGATCGCGGGTATCGACTACGGCGCCGCGCTGTTCACCGGTGCGCTGATGAATCTGCAGTGGGGATTCACCCCCACGCCGGGCAAGACCATGATCATTTTTGTCTGCATTCTGCTGCTGCATGCCGTGCTGAATCTCTTCGGTGTCCGCCTCGTCAGTGTGCTCAACTCCATCAGTGTGTGGTGGCATCTCGCCGGTGTCGCGGTGATCGTCGCCGTGCTGGCCATCGTGCCCTCGCACCACCAGTCGCCGTCGTTCGTCTTCACCGAGTTCGTCAATGACACGGGCTGGCACAACCCGTTGTACGTGGCGGCGATCGGCCTGCTCCTCGCGCAATACACCTTCTGCGGTTACGACGCCTCCGCGCACCTGTCGGAGGAGACGTCGAACGCCTCGGTGACGGCCGCCAAGGGCATCGTCCGCGCGATCTGGGTCTCCTGGGTCGCCGGTTTCGTACTGCTCGCCGGGCTGACCTTCGCGATCCAGGACTACGCGGGCACCCAGGAGAGCGCAACCGGGGTTCCTCCGGCGCAGATCCTCATCGATGCCCTGGGCACCTCCGGGGCCACGGCCATGCTCCTGATCGTGATCGCGGCGCAGTTGTTCTGCGGCAACGCCGAGGTCGCCGCCGCCAGCCGGATGGTGTTCGCGTTCAGCCGTGACAACGCACTGCCGGGCTCGGCGCTGTGGCACAAGGTGAGCTCGCGCACCCAGACACCCGTCAACGCGGTGTGGCTGTCGGTCGTCATCGCCGGAGTGCTCGCGTTGCCGTCGCTGTACTCCGCCACCGCCTACGGTGCGGTGACCGCGATCAATGTCATCGGCATCACGCCCGCCTATGCGATCCCGATCTTCCTGAAGCTGCGCTCCGGCGACCGGTTCGAACGCGGTCCCTGGCACCTGGGCCGCTGGAGCAAGCCGATCGGCTGGATCGCCGTGGTGTGGGTCGCCATCGTGACTGTGCTGTTCCTGCTCCCGCAGTCGTCCCCGGTGACGGTCGACTCGATGAACTACGCGTCGATCGCGCTGGTCGCGGTGCTGGTCCTGGCCACCGTGTGGTGGTTCGTCGCGCGCCGTTCGTACAGCACGCCTTCGGCGTACGGGAACGCTCGTGAGCAGGCGGAGATCGAGGAAGGCATCGTCTGACCCCGCCCCGTCCACGCCTTGTTCCCAGCCCTCCCCGGTCGCAGCGAGCAGCTGCCGGGGAGGGCCGAGGCGCGTGTGCGGTGGCGGTACGGATCGCTGTGTGCGGTCAGCGCAGGAGCAGTTGGAGTCCGCCGAGGACGGTCGCGCCGATCACCAGCTGCTCGAAGAGCTTCTGGTTGATGCGGTCCACGCACTTGCGGCCGATGTAGGCGCCGGGCAGGACGAACAGCAGCATGCAGGCATCCAGCAGCAGTGACTGTGCGTCGATGAGGCCCAGGCCCACGCTGAACGGCACCTTGGACGTGTTGACGATGAGGAAGAACCACGCCGACGTCCCCAGGAAGCCGAGCTTCCGGAAGCCGGCGGAGAGCAGATAGAGCGACATGACGGGGCCGCCCGCATTGGCGACCATGGTGGTGAAGCCGCCGAGCACCCCGTACGAGCGGGCCTTGAACCTGCCGCCGCCCCGCACCGGTGGTGTGCCGGACTCCTCCGTGGCCTCCCGGCCCGTGACCGCGGGCCTCCGCCGCCAGATGGTGACACCTGCCATGAACAGCAGGATCGCGCCGATCGATGTCCGCACGGCCGCGTCGTCGGCCCACATCATGAAGGCCGTTCCCGCCACCACGCCGACGGCGACGGCGGGGAAGAGCCGCAGCAGAGTCGGCCAGTGGGCGTGCCGCCGGTAGATGAGAACGGCGAGTACATCGCCTGCGATGAGGATCGGGAGCAGTACTCCGGTGGACTCGCGGGCCGGGAGTACGGCCGCGAAGACTGCCAGACTGATCGTATTGGCGCCGCTGACGGCCGACTTCGAGAAGCCGACGAGTGCGGATGCCGCGGCGAGCGCGGCCAGTTGCCAGAGTGTGAGAGTGTCCATGCCAGGAACAGATGGTAAGCCCACGTGTTTCCGAGCCTGCGTCGAGCCCGCCTTCAAGCGGCCACCTTTTCACCAAATCATCGGATGAGTTGGCATGACAACAGGGCGAGCCACCTTCAAACACCCAATATTTACTGACCAGTTGCCCGCCTGAAGCCTTGACCGCGATAGGCGGCATTGCAAGCATCGGATGTCTCGGTAGGCAGTCCCATCGCCCCCGACCACACCGGCCCCCAGCGAGAGAGCGACGGCCATGGCATTCGGACCGCAGAACCGCACCCGGCCTCCACACACACCATCCGTCTGGGCGAGATGGCGACTCTTCTGCGTCGCCGTGGCCCTCGCGGTGACGACGGGCCTCATCGGCGCACCCGCTGCCACCGCCGAGGTCGAACATCCGCGGCAGCAGTGGATGCGGGACTCCACGGCCGGCCTGTTCCTGCACTGGGGCATGTTCACCGCGCCCCGCCATGTCGACTGCAAGGCGTGGGAGCGCGACGTCACCGACGGCGGCTGGACGCCCGACTACTGGGTCGACGAGGCACGCAAGCTCGGCGCCTCGTACATCGTCCTGGCGACCTTCCACAGCAGGCTCGGATACGCACGCCCCTGGCCCTCGAAGATCCCGGGAAGCTGCTCCACGGAGCGGGACTTCCTCGGCGAGCTGGTGAGGGCGGGCAAGGCGAAGGGCATCAGGATCATGCTGTACATGACCGACGACCCGCAGTGGCACAACGAGGTGCCGGGTGTGCAGACGCTCGACTCGGACGCCTACTCCGCGTACAAGGGCGAGAAGGTCGATCTGACGACGCGGGAGGGCTTCGGCCGGTTCAGCTACGACCAGTTCTTCGAGGTGATGGACAACTACCCGGACCTGGCCGGGTTCTGGATCGACAACGACAACGAGTACTGGGAGAAGAACCAGCTCTACGAGCAGATTCGGGCGAAGCGGCCGTCCTGGCTGTTGACCAACAACAACGAGGACACGCCGATCATGGACACGGTCAGCAATGAGCAGAAGACCGGGATGACGCCGTCGTACGACTATCCGTCGGCCGCGTTCACGCCGATGCCGCGCATCTCCGAGGGTGACTACAAGCTGCCGACCAGCGGCGACTGGTGGTACGACGGCCAGGACCACCCGGTGGACTTCCGGCTCAGCACCGGCCGCTACATCACCAACGCGGGATCGTCCATGAAGTCGCTGATGGCCGAGACGGCGATGGTGAACGGCACCTTCCCGCCGAGCCAGCAGAAGTACAACGACTTCATGGCCCGATGGACCGCGCCGATCCGGTCGTCGCTGCTGGGCACCGAGGGCGGCGGTTACATGTACGGCGGCATGCAGCCCGGCTTCTGGAACGACGGAGCGCATGGCGTCATCACCGTCCGTCCCGGTGCCGAAACCCAGTACGTGCACGTGGTGACCCGGCCCCGGACCGACCTGGTACGGCTGCGCGACAACGGCTACCGGGCCGTGGAGGTGACCGATGTACGGACCGGCAGGGCCATGGACTTCAGCCAGTCCGGCGGCTATCTGACGATCCTCGGCATCCACGACTGGGATCCGTACGACACGGTGTTCAAGGTCGCCACGTCCGGCCGGCAGGAGTCCTACTATCCGCAGAAGTCCCTGCGGGCCACCGCCTCGTCCTCGCTCGCCGGACACCCGGCCGCAGACCTCGTCGACGGGGACTTCCAGAACTACTGGGACAGCGACGCACGGCTTCCCGTGTCCGTGACGATCGATCTCGGGGGCCGCCGGAAGGCGACGTCTCTTGCGGTGAATCAGCGTGAGTGGTCACCGACCCACGCACGCTCGACGTTCGGCAGGCCGGAGGACTCCGCGCGTATCAAGGACTTCAGGGTCTTCGCGAGCGACGACGGCAAGAACTGGAGGACCGTCCGTTCCGGCGCTCTGCCGAGCGCCCGTGGCGTGCAGTTCATCGACATCGGAGACCAGAGGGCCCGCTATCTCAAGCTGGATGTGCTGAACACCTGGGCCGGTCCGCAGGCCCCGGACTTCCTCGGCAGGCTCAGGATCGACGAGATCAAGGTGGCATACGGATCACCGGTGTCGGGCTCGGCCCGAATGCCGCTGGAGGCCGAGTCGCGGCGCAACGACCGGCACGGTGGCGTACGGGCGTCCGCGTGCGGGGCCTGCTCGGGCTCCTCCCGGCTCGTCGGGTTCGGCGGCGGAGCCCGTAACTCCGTCACGTTCCCCGGTGTCACGGTCGCCGAATCCGGTGACTACCGGCTCCAGCTCGACCACACGGCAGGGTCGACAGCCTCCCTTTCGGTACGGATCAACGGTGGGACGGCGATCGGGGTACCGGTGGCCGCGGGCAATCCGGATGTACCGGGATCCACGGCTCTCTCCGTACCCCTGCGCGCCGGAGCCAACACGGTCCAGGTGTTCAGCAAGGCACCCAAGGGGCCCGGCCTCGACCGGATCGCGGTCGGCCCCCTGCCGCCGGCGTCGTACGTGCCCAGGACGACGATGACGGTCGAGCCGCACGGGCTGCAATGGGTCGGCCCCGGGCAGCAGTCCGTCGAGGTGACGGCGAAGCTGAGGCTCGACGCCGACGACGCGCTCGACGGTGTCGAGCTCGCCCCGAAGGTGCCCACGGGCTGGTCGGTCGAGGGCGGCCCGGCAGCGGCGACGTCGCTGCGGCTGGGGCAGACGCTGGAGGCGAGCTGGACACTCACCTCGCCGCCCGGAGCGGATGTCACCTCGACCACCGTGCCGGTCACCGCGCGCTTCCTGACGCTCGGCACACCGCACGAGGTGTCGCAGAGCGTCGGCGTCCGGCCGCGCCCGGCGGACCGGGTGTTCATGCGCGAGGCCGAGGACTCCAGGAACGCGCTCGGCAGTGCGGGACTCACCGGCTGTTCGCCCTGCTCCGGCGGTGAGAAGGTGCGCAACATCGGCGGAAGCGCCACCGCCGGCGTCACGTTCGAGGACGTCACCGTGGACAGCGCGGGACCGTACACACTCTTCCTCGACTACACGGTGAACGGGGACCGTTCGTTCCTCGTGAGTGTCAACGGCGGTGCACCGGTCGAGGCGGCGGTGAGCGGAATCGGGAACAGCACTCCCGAGACGACGTCCGTTCCGGTGACACTCGATGCGGGCGGCAACACTGTCAGGATCTACAACGACGAGGCGTCCGCACCCGACCTCGACCGGGTGTCGCTGGGACGGCCGTAGCCGTCGTCGGCGTGGCAGTGGCGTCAGGGGCCGTTCTCCAGCGGCCCCTGACGTATGCCGGCCCCGTGCCGCACGCCGGGCGTCCGGTCCGGGAGCCAGAGGCAGGCGGCGGCCAGGAGCGCCACCGCCGCCCCGCCTGTGAGCACCGGGATGCTGCCCAGCCAGGAGGCGAGCGCGCCACCGCCGAGTGCGCCGATCGGCACCGTACCGATGAGTGCGGCCTGGAGAACCCCGGCAACCCGGCCCTGGAGCTCGGGCGGGGTGATCAGTTGTTGGGTGGTGGTCATGGAGATGGCCCAGACCGTGGCCGAAAGACCGAAGAGGAACTGGTACGAGAGCAGCGCCGGGAAGCCGAATCCCAGGGAGGCGGCCGGCACCAGGAAGATGGCGAGGGCCGCCACCACCGCGCAGATCCTGGTCGCCGGGGCCAGCCCGATGGTGGCGGCGAACCGGCCGGCCAGCAGCACCCCGAGGACGGTCGCGACGCTGAACGCGGCGTACACCGTCCCCAACTGCCAGGCGGGAAGGGCGAGCTCGCGGGTGGCGTAGAGCACGAAGAGCGCGTCCACGGCTCCGCTGCCGAGATTGAATCCGGCCCCCGCGAGCACCTGCCGGCGCAGCAGCCTCTCCCCACGCACCACGGCCAGTCCGGCGCGCAGCGCGGCCGTGCGGGAGCCCGCCTCGGGGCGGCTGCGCTCGGCCGGGGTGTTCAGCGTGGCGGGGAGGGCGAGGAGCAGCAGCGCCTCGATGCCGTACGCCACGCAGCCGGCCAGCAGCGCCGTGGAGGCCCCGGCCAGTCCCACCAGCACTCCGCCCAGCGCCGGTCCGCCGATCTGCCCGGTGGTGCGGGCCCCGGTCAGTGCGGAGTTGGCGGACAGCAGCTGCTCGGGATGCACGACCCGGGGCAGGGCCGCCTGCAGGGCGACCGCGAGCATGGAGGTCAGCGCGCCGGACGCGGTGGCCACCGCGTACAGCTGGAGCAGGCTGAGCCGGCCGAAGAAGTCCGCCAGGGGTACGGAGCCGACGACGAGCACCTGCAGGACGGTGAGGAGCACGGTCAGGCCGCGCAGACGTGCCCGGTCGGCCAGCACACCGGCGAACGGGCTGAGAAGCGCTCCGGGGAGATAGCTCAGCGCCATCAGAGCGGACGCGCCGAACGGGCCCGCGTCCAGCCGGGTCACGGCGAGCAGCGCGAGCGCCAGAGTGGTGACCTGGCGCCCCACCGAGCTGGCGGTCTGTTCTCCGCAGAGCAGCGCGAACGGGCGGTGGCGCAGCAGGGAGTGTCCGCGGTGCGCGGGGTGGCCGCTCCCGGCACCGGCAGAAGCGGTAGAAGCGGTAGAAGGAGAGGAAGGGTGGTCTGGCGGCGGTTCCATCGTTCAGATGTCTGTGCAGGGAACGGGCCACCGGCGGATGCGCGGTGGCAGGGCCACCACCCAGCCGTCCGTCACCCATGCGAGGCGTTCCGCCGCCAGCAGGTCCACCGCTTCCCGGCCGATCGCGCTCAGGCCGGCCACGGGGGTGGCGTCCAGGACGGTCAGGAAGGTGGCCAGCAGATCGGGGTCTTCGATCGTGAAGCGGGCTGCGGCCGATGGCTCCCTGCGGTCCATGACCGTCACGAAGTCCGGCCCGCGCCGGTGGTAGAGCTGTCCATAGGCATGGCGGTCCCGCCAGGCGGCCAGTTCCGGCGGCTCGCCGGGCAGCAGGCCGGGGGCGGGGAGGTGGCGCAGCAGGCCGGCTGTCGCGGACACCTCGTTCGTGGAGCCGGTGAACAGGGGGTCGTCGGTCGCCGAAGTCCAGTGCACGACGAGATCGTGACTCTGGCACTCGCGCAGGAACTGGACTGCGGCCGCCGCCCGTTGGCCGCCCGCGCCCAGCCGCAGCGGTTCGCCGACCGTCACCAGCCGTCCGTCGATCCGGTGCGGCACATGCTCAGTCGGCAGGGAGGGAGCGGTACGGGTCGGGGGTGCGGGCAGGGTGCTCATCCGGCGACCCTCTCTCCCGGGAACGGGGTGCTCTCGACCGACCGGACCTCCGGCGCCGTGGCGCGCTCGACCGTATGGGCGTCCGGCTCCTGGGCGCGCTCGACCGAGCGGACCGGAACGTGCCAGGTGGGCAGCGCCACGTACGACCGTCCGTCGTCGTAGAGGAGTCCCAGGGAGACCGCGTGGTCGAGCCATTCGCCGAGCGCCTCGACGGACGGCGGGTTTCCGTCGGCGGTGAGCAGCCGGTGCAGTGCGGACCGGGTGCGGCCCGCCTCCAGATGGCGCAGACCGGCGGCCCGCCAGCCGGTCAGCCGGTGGGTGCGGCGCGGCCAGCCGTGCCGTCGGTCGTGGACGAGGAGCACGTCTTCGCCGTCCGGGCCGCCGGGCTGTTCCAGGACCAGGGTCGAGGTGGGGTATCCGGTGTACCAGGCGCGGGCTGCGGTCTTCAGGCGCTCTTCGGTCTCGCCGCCGATGCCGGCGGGCGGGGTGTCGAAGAGATAGACGAGATCGGTCAGTTCTTCCTGCGGCAGATCGTAGACATGGCGGTACATTTCGGCAGGCCGCCGTTGCTGGAAGCCGAGCGCCGGGTTGGCGAAGTTGGGGCTGAATCGCTCCAGTTGGATGCGGTGGGCGCCGCCGGGCGGCTGGAGGTGGACGAGTGCGGGCATCTGGTCGATGGCCGAGGCGTAGTCCTCGGCGCTCTCCCCCGGGAACCCGTAGAGATAGTTCCAGGAGCAGGTGAGCGAGTGGTTCTCGCACTCGCGGAGCGTACGGATGTTACGGGCCCCGCTGACACCCTTGTCCATGAGGTCGAGGGCCTTGTTGCTGAGGGATTCGATACCCGGCTGGATGTGGACCGAGCCTGCCCGGCTCAGCAGTTCCAGCTGCTCGGGCGTGAGGTTGGACTTGACCTCGTAGTGCATGCGCAGGTCCCAGCCGCTGACGGCGGCAAGCGGGAGGAAGTCCTTGAAGTACGCCATGTCGATGATGTTGTCGACGGTGACGATGTCCAGGATGCGGTGGCGTCGCACGAGGCGGTCGACCTCGTTCCACAGGTGTCCGCCGGGCTTGGCACGGAAGGCCATCGCCGATCCGTTGAGTCCGCAGAAGGTGCAGTGGTGCTTCTCGCCCCACCAGCAGCCGCGGGCGCCCTCCACCACCAGTTTCGGATGGACGTACTCCGCGAGCGGGGAGGCGTCGAGGGCCTCCTGCCAGAGGTCGTAGTCGGGTGAGGGGATGTCGCCGGGCACCACCGTGCGACGGGACTCCTCGTTGGCCCGCGACTCCTGCCCGTCCCACCAGCAGAGTCCGGGCACATCGGCCGGTGCGGTGCCCGCGTCGATATGGGCGAGAAGGGCGGGGAAGGCATACTCCCCCTCACCCCGCACCACGTGATCGACGAATCGATGATTGCGGTGCAGGGCATGTCCCATTGGGCCGTCGCAATTGCTGCCGCCGAATACGACGGTCAGCCCGGGGCGACGTCGTTTGAGTTCTGCGGCGAGCGCCAGCGAGGAGACGTTCTGCATGAATGTGGAGGTGAACCCCACGACATCGGGAAGGCCGGCGAGCACGGCGCTCGCGCTCTCGTCGATGAATTCGGCCGCATGGGTACGCATCGCGGTCGCCGTGCCGATATCGATCCCGCGCCGCGAGGCGTAGTCCTTCAGCCGCGCGACACCCCATTCGGGATCCTTGTACAGGACTCCGGAGAATACCCAGTCCCCGAGGCCGTCGAAGATCGATTCGCTCCCCACCGCGACGTGATCGCCGGGTCGCAGCGTTCCCTGCGAGCGTTCCAGCAGGAATTCCGCCCAGCGCAAGGAGCCGTGGAACTCGCGCACCTCGTCGTCCGGGCGGGTGCGGCGCAGCAGTGAGTGCAGCAGTCCCACTTGGAGCGAGGGGAGTTCGAGCGGCTGCCACGGCATGGTCACCAGATGAATTCGCACTGCGCCTCCCATGGCACGGGGCGGACGCCGGGACGCGCCCCACGCCCGCCCTTGTATGTGATGTCCGGCCCCTGTGCACCGGCTGCGTCGGACGCCGATTGCACTGCGTGCCGATTGCTCCGGAATGTGCCGGATCAGCGCGTCGGGCGTTTCTCGATCGTCTGCCGTTCGCGGTTCTTCGCCTCTTCCTCGCGAACCACTACTTTCTTGATCTCCATATGCCCCTCCCTTCCACTGTCGATCTCAAGTTCGTTGACGTTAGGTGCCGTTGTGCAAGGCCCGCAAGAGTGCCTCCTGGGGGCGGTGGGGCGTACGGGACAGTCCACGCGCGTGGACAGCGGAGGGGTGATCGCTATGCTGCGACCCAAGCGCTCACAGGAAGCGTTCAAACGAACAACGCGCAGCGGTACGGCGAGGGGGCCAACAGCATGCGGGAGCCGGTTGAACTCAGGCGGCAGCGAATCCTGTCGGTGGTGGAGTCGCGCGGCGCGGTCAAGGTCAGCGTGCTCGCGGCCGAGCTGGATGTCTCGGTGGTCACGATCCGGCGGGACGTCGAGGAGCTGACACGGGCCGGGCGGCTGCGGCGCGGGCACGGAGTGGCCCGGCCGGTGCGGGAGGCGCAGCCGCCCACCGCGGTCCCGGCGCCGAGGAGCGAGGGGCCGGGCGCGGACGGCGGGGCGGTCGCGCTGGTCGTCCCGGAGCGGCATTCCTACCTGTACGAGACCCTGCACGGCGCCCGGACCGTCCTGGAGGAGTCCGGGATGCGGATCGCCCTGCACATCGCACCTCAGTCGGCCGGCGCCGAACGTCCGCTGGTGGAGCGGGCACTGGCGGACGGGGCGCGCGGGTTGCTGATCGCGCCGCGCTGGCGCAATGCGCGCTCGGAGGAGCTGGACTACGGCTGGCTCGCGGATCTGGGGGTGCCGACCGTGCTGATGGAACGGCGGCCCCGGCCGGGCAGCGTGCTGCACGCCCTGGACTCCGTCTGTTCCGATCACTGGTACGGGACGTATCTCGCGGTGGAGCACCTGGTGTCGCTCGGGCATCGCCGTATCGTGCTGGCGGCCCGCGACGACAGTCCGACGGCGCGCAGTATCCGTGCCGCGTTCGCCGAAATCGCCGCGGGCCGTCCGGAGGTGGAGGACTGGTCGGTGGTGCTGAGTTCCCCGGAGGCGGTGCCCGGCCCCGGCCCCGACTCACCTGCCGCGGGAGACGCAGCCGCTGTGGAAGCCGCCGCCCCGCCCGCCCTCGCGACCGACGGCCGCACCGCTGTCGACCTGGCCGCGCTGCTGCGGGAGCGGGGCGCCACGGCGGCGGTGCTGCACGGCGATGTGGACGCGTTGATGCTGGTGCAGCGGCTGGCGGAGAGCGGTGTCGAGGTGCCGCGGGACTGCTCGGTGGTGGCGTACGACGATGTGGTCGCGGCCCTCGGCAGCACCCCCCTGACGGCGGTGGCACCGCCGAAGGCGGAGATCGGTCGGGCCGCCGCCGAACTGCTGCTCCACCGGCTGTCCGGGGCCCTCGGCGCGAGCGGCCCGGTACGCCGGACGGAGCTGCTGCCCACGCTCAAGGTGCGTGGATCCGCACAGGCACTCACCCCTCCCACCGAGTGAGCGTTTGACCGCTTTAATTTTCTTCTGAGCGATCTATTGACCACTACCGATCAGCCGATCAGGATTCCCCGTGACCCGAATCAGGAGCCGCGGGAGGCGCACATGCCCGGTCGACAAGGTCGTCGATCCGTGCTCGCCACGATCGCCGCCCTGCCTCTGACAGGCGCGCTCAGCGCCTGCAGCGGCAGCGGCGGAACATCAGGATCGGGCAGCACGAGCAACACCAGCAGCACAGTCGGTTCAGCCGGCAAGAACAAGAAGCAGGCCACGCACATCACCTTCTGGTCCGCTCTGCGCGGCAGCCAGGAAGTCGTGGACGCGTTCAATCGCACCCACGACACCGTCCAGGTCGACTTCCAGCAGATCCCCACAGGCGGTCAGGGCGGTTACGCGAAGCTCAGCAACGCCGCACGGGCGGGCAACGCGCCGGACGTCGCGACGATCGAGTACCCCCAGGTGCCCGGCTTCGCCATCGACGGTGTCGCCCGTGAGATCACCGACATGGTCAGCGACAGCCTGCGCGCCAAGCTGCTGCCGCAGGCACTCGGCCTGACCACCTTCGAGAAGCGCGTCTTCAGCGTTCCGCTGGACGTCGAACCGATGGTGATGCACTACCGCACCGACCTCTTCAAGCAGTACGGGCTCGAAATCCCGCGCACCTGGGGCGAGTTCGAGGACGTGGCCCGCACCGTGCACCGCAAGGCCCCCGGCCGCAGGCTGGCGACCTTCGCCACGGACGGCGCCGCGCAGTTCGCCGCGTTCGCCTGGCAGGCCGGCGCCCAGTGGTACGACACCCGGGCGGGCGCCTGGAACGTGTCGCTCGCCGACGAGCCCAGCCGCCGCGTCGCTGCGTACTGGCAGCGGCTCATCGACCAGGATCTGGTCTTCATGAACGCGGTCGACAGCCGCCAGTACGACGCCCAGGTCACCAACGGTCAGATCCTCGTCCGGCTCAGCGGGGCCTGGGACGCCGGGGCGCAGATGAACGCCCGGCCGGGGCAGAAGGGCAAGTGGGCCATCGCACCCCTGCCCCAGTGGAAGGAGTCCGATTCCGCGCTCGGCACCCACGGCGGGTCCACCTTCGCGGTCACCTCCCACAGCAAGCACCCCGAGGCCGCCCTGGAGTTCATCGAGTGGCAGGTGTCCCACCCCGACGCGCTGCGTGCCCGGCTCTCCAGCGGCACCAGCAGCCAGTATCCGGCCGCCCCGGGCCTCGTCGCCGTGGGCCGCAAGGCCTTCGACCGCAGTTACTACAGCGGCCAGGACATCTACACCTTCTTCGAGCAGGAGGCGCACAAGATCAGGGACGGCTGGACCTGGGGACCCCGGATGACCGCCTCCCAGAAGGTGATGCAGGACGGCTTCGCCCGGGTGGGCGGCGGCCAGGGCTCACTGATCGACGTCGTGCGCGCGACCCAGCGGGGCACCATGCCGGACCTCAAGGCACTGGGCCTCGCCACCACCGAGCACAGCAGCTGACCCGAGCCCCCGTCCCCCTTCCCAGCAGCAGAGAGGCAGGTGACACCCATGACCAGCCCCCTCACCACGCCCGCTTCCACTTCCTTGAGCCCTACCGCGCGCCCGTCGCGGAATCCGTCGGCCGCGGTGCCGGCGAGCTCCACCCGCAGGTCTGCCAGGCGCCGTGAACTCGGCGCGTGCAGCGCCCTGATGACCCCGTTCTTCGTGCTCCTTGTGACGGTCTTCCTGATCCCTGTCGGGACGGCCGTATGGCTCAGCTTCTTCAGCGACGACCAGCCCGGGCTCGGCTTCGGGCCGGAGCGCACGGTCTTCGTCGGACTGCGCAGCTACACCTCCGTGCTGACCGACCCGACGTTCCTCAGCGGGCTCGGCACCGTCGCCCTGTACTGCCTGATCTACATCCCGCTGATGGTGATCGGCGCGCTCGCGCTGGCGCTCCTGCTGGACTCCGGGGTGGTACGGCTGCGGTCCTGGGCCCAGCTCGGACTGTTCCTGCCGCACGCGGTGCCGGGCATCATCGCCGCCGTCATCTGGCTGTACCTGTACACGCCGGGGCTGAGCCCGGTGATCGACCTGTTCGCCAAGGCCGACATCACCATCGACTTCCTCGGGGTGCACACCGTCGTTCCGTCGATCGTGAACATCGCCCTGTGGAGCAACCTCGGCTACAACATGGTCGTCTTCTACGCCGCCCTGCAGGCAGTGCCGCGCGAGGTCATCGAGGCATCGGTGGTCGACGGCGCCGGACCGGTCCGTACCGCACTCCAGGTCAAGACCCCTCTGGTGCGTTCGTCGATCGTGATGGTCGCGATGTTCACCCTGATCTTCGCCCTGCAGCTGTTCACCGAGCCGATGCTGCTCAGCCAGGCCACACCGATGATCAATTCGCGGTTCTCGCCCAGCATGTACATCTACGACGCGGCGTTCACCCGCAACAACTACGGCATCGCCGCGGCCGCCTCGGTCGTCCTGCTCATCTGCACGATCGCCCTCTCCTACGGCGTCACCCGCTGGACCAACCGCACAAACACCCCCGAGGAGGACGCCCGATGAGCGCGACGAGCACCACCCGCACCGCCGCCACCCTGCGGCCCCGGCTCCTCGGCCGCTCCGTCGTCAATCTCGTCGTCGGCATCTCGGTGCTGTACACACTCCTGCCCGCGCTGTGGCTGGTGCTCGCCGCCTCCAAGGACCGCGACGCCCTGTTCGGCAGCAATGTGCTGTCGCTGGACCACTTCTCCTTCGCGCAGAATCTCAAGGACCTGTTCGCGATGGACGGCGGACTGTACGGGCGGTGGTACGGCAACAGCCTGCTGTACGCGGTCCTCGGCGCCGCACTCGGCGCGCTGGTGAGCATCGCCTGCGGGTACGCCTTCGACAAGTACCGTTTCGCGCACAAGGAGAAGCTGTTCGGCCTGGTGCTGGCGGCGGTGATGGTGCCGCAGACCGTGCTCGCGCTGCCGCTGTATCTGATGGCGTCCCGCACCGGCCTGGTCAACACCTTCTGGTCCGTCTTCATCCCCGTGCTCTTCAACCCGTTCGGTGTCTATCTCGGCCGGATATTCAGTCAGGGATACGTTCCCGACGAGGTGCTGGAGGCGGCACGGGTGGACGGTGCCGGCGAGCTGACCACGTACTTCCGGGTCTCCCTGCGGATGCTGGGGCCGGGCCTGGTCACCGTCTTCCTCTTCCAGCTCACCGCCATCTGGAACAACTTCTTCCTGCCCATGGTGATGCTCTCCGACGAGCACCTGTATCCGGTCAGTCTCGGTCTCTACACCTGGAACAGTTCCGCCACCGTGTCCCCCGAGTACTACCCCGCCGTGATCATGGGCTCGCTGCTCGCGGTCCTGCCGCTGGTCCTCGCCTTCGCCCTGCTCCAGCGGTTCTGGAAGTCGGGGCTCACCGCGGGCGCCGTCAAGTAGCCGCGCCACCACCCCCCACCCCGTACCAGGAGAAAGATGCCCAGCACTGCCCACACCTCCCCTGCCACCCGGAATCGGCCACGCGCCGCCGTCGCCATGAAGCCGGACGCCGCGGCCGCCCTCCTCGACGCACGGTCCCTGGCCGCACTCGGCGAGGTGTGCGACCTCGCTCCCCTGCCCGTTCTCGACGACTTCACCACCGAGCGGGCCCGCGCCGTACTGGCCGGCGTGGAGATCCTGGTCACCGGCTGGGGCTGTCCGCCGCTCGACGGGGCGGCCCTGGACGCGGCGCCGCATCTGCGCGCCGTCGTCCACACCGCGGGCACCATCCGCGGACACATCACCGAAGCCTGCTGGGAACGCGGCATCGAGGTGTCGTCGGCGGCCGCCGCCAACGCCCTGCCGGTGGCGGAGTACACCGTCGCGATGATCCTGCTCTCCGGCAAACGGGTCCTGGAACGGGCCCGCGACTACCGGACGGAACGCCGCCGCGACAACTGGCTCGCCACCTCGACGGAGGTCGGGAACTACGGCCGCACCGTCGGCATTCTGTCCGCCTCGCTGATCGGCCGACGCGTCATCGAGCTGCTGCGGCCGTACGACCTGCCGGTGCTGCTCCACGATCCGTACGTCTCCGAGGCGGAGGCCGCCGCTCTCGGCGTCCGGCCCGTCGGCCTCGGTGAACTGTTCGCACTCGGCGACGTGGTGAGCGTCCACACCCCGCTGCTGCCGGCCACCCGCGGGCTCGTCAGCCGTGAACTGCTCACCTCGATGCGCCCCGACTGCGTGCTCATCAACACCTCGCGGGGCGCCGTCGTCGACCAGGACGCGCTCGTCGACGTACTCCGGCAGGACCGGATCCGGGCGATCCTCGACGTCACGGAGCCCGACACCCTGCCCGCCGCACACCCCCTCTGGGAGTGCGAGAACGTGACCATCACACCGCACCTCGCAGGCTCGCAGGGCAACGAGTGGCGGCGACTGGTCGATCTGGCGGTCGGCGAGGCCGGCCGCTGGGCCGCGGGCGACGGATTCGCCCACCCCGTACGACGCGAAAGGCTGACATTCCTCGCATGACCGCACCCCAACTGGACTCTCCCCTCGAACTCCCCGCCGACGACCGGGCATTGAGCCCGCACACCGGCTACACCCGTGCGCACTGGGAGGCAGCGGCGGACGGACTGCTCAAGGCCGCCTGGCAGTGGGCCACTCCGGGCGGCGCGCTGCTGGACCTGCCGGGCCGGCCGTCCGCATCCGGGGTGCGCTCCGACGGTCTGGAGGGATACGCGCGTACGTTCCTCGCCGCCGCCTTCCGGGTCGCGGGCGCAGACGGCAAGGACCCGCACGGCTGGCTCGACCGGTACGCCGACGGGCTCACCGCGGGTACCCGTACCCCCGGACGGGACGATGCCGAGTCCTGGCCGCTGATCCGCGACCACACCGTCTTCGGCCAGCCGATGGTCGAGTCCGCGTCGGTCGCCATCGGTCTGCGGCTGACCCGGCCGTGGCTCTGGGACCGGCTGGAGTCCGGGGTGCAGGACCGTGCCGAACAGTGGCTGCGCGGCGCGCTGCGGCACACCCCCGCTCCCAACAACTGGTACCTGTTCCCCTACTCCGTGGCGGCGTTCCTCGACTCCGTGGGCCGTGGCGACGCGGAGACGGCCCGCGCGAAGGAGCGTGCCCTGGACCTGCTGGAGGGCTGGTACCGCGGGCAGGGCTGGTACTCGGACGGCGACGGCCGCGCGTTCGACCACTACAACGGCTGGGCGCTGCACCTCTACCCCGTACTGGACGCGCATCTGTCGGGCGACGCCGAGCTGTCCGCGCACTACGGCGACCGGCTGCGCGGACACCTGGAGGGCTTCTCGCTGCTGTTCGGCGGTGACGGTGCGCCCATCCACTTCGGCCGTTCGCTGACGTACCGTTTCGCGGCGGCTTCGTCGGTCGCGCTCGGCGCCGTCACCGGGCACACCCCGCTCACCCCCGGCGCCTCGCGACGGGTCATCAACGGGTCGCTGCGCTACTTCCTGGACCGGGGCGCGACCGGTACGGACGGGCTGCTGAGCCTGGGCTGGCACGGCCCTCACGAGGCGACGCTGCAGAACTACTCGGCCCCCGCCTCGCCGTACTGGGCGTCCAAGGCCTTCGTCTCGCTGCTCGCCCCGGACGGTCATCCGCTGTGGACCGCGACCGAGGAGCCCGCGCCGAGCGAGGGCCCCGACCGGGTGCTCGCACTGCCCGCACCCGGACTGCTTGTCCAGTCCACCCGGGCTGACGGGATCGTACGGCTGCACAACCACGGCAGCGACCATGTGCGCCCGCACGAGGGCGAGTCGGGTGTGCAGGACGATCCGCTGTACAGCCGTCAGTCGTACTCCACGGTGACCGGCCCCACGTCGAAGGCGAACGTGGCGGACAACCACCTGGCCGTGGTCGTCGCCGGGGCGCGCAGCGGTCGCCGTGCCATCCGTCCGCTGGGCGCCGGTGGGGGCGACGGCTGGGGCTGGGCCGCCTCCTGGCACCGCCCCGTGTTCACGTCCGGTGCGCCGATGGTGCCGGGGATGCGGGTCGAGAGCGTCACCGTGGTCCGCGGCCGGTACGAGCTGCGGGTGCACCGCGTGCTCGGCGCACCGGCAGGGGCCCGGGTGGAGCAGACGGGCTGGGCGACCGGCCGCGACGACGCGGTGACCTCCGCGCTGCACGGTCTGCACGGCTGGGAGACGCGGGACGGGATACGGGCCCCGCAGGGCACGGCGTACACGCGCTGGGCGGTGGTGCCCCGGCTGTCCGCGGCTGCTGAGGGCACGACGGTGCTGGTGGCGCTCGCCTCGCTGACCGCGGAGCCCGACGCGGCGCCGCTCGATGCGGTGGTGAGCGGGGTGAATATGGACGGGGACACGGTGGAGGTCTGCTGGGCGCAGGATGCGGCGACGACACGTATCGGCTTCGAGCCGCTGACGGTCACGCACGGGTGAGCACCGGGGTTGGGGGGGGCGGGGGGGGCGCCCCCCCGCCCCCCCCCCGGGGCCCGCCCCGCCGCACCGGGGCCTGTCGGGTCAGGCTCACCGCATCCGGGTGGCCCACTCCTGCACCTTCTGGATCCGCTGCTGGATCTGCCCGGCCGTGGCCTCCGCACTCGGCGGCCCGCCGCACACCCGGCGCAGCTCGGTGTGGATCACCCCGTGGGGCTTTCCGCTCTGGTGCGTGTACGCCGACACCATCGTGTTGAGCTGCTTGCGCAGCCCCAGCAGCTGCTTGTGGGTGACCACCGGCCGGGCCTCGGCCGGCTTCTCCAGCAGGTCGGCCTCCCCGGCCGGCTTCTGGCGGCTGTGCGCGATCTGCCGGGTCTGACGCTTCTGGAGCAGCAGCTGCACCTGGTCGGGTTCCAGGAGCCCCGGAATCCCCAGGTAGTCCTGCTCCTCCTCGCTCCCGGGGTGTGCCTGCATGCCGAATTCGGCACCGTCGTACAGCACCCGGTCGAAGACCGCGTCGGATTCGAGGGCCTCGAAGGGCAGCTGCTCCTCGGTCTCCTCGTCCTCCAGGCGTTCCGCGTCGGCGAGGAGCTTGTCCTCCTCCGAGAACGGGTTCTCCTCCTCGCTGCCCTTCTTGGGCTTGTCGAGGACGTGGTCCCGTTCGACCTCCATCTCGTTGGCGAAGTCGAGGAGCATCGGAATGGTCGGCACGAAGACGGAAGCGGTCTCGCCGCGCCTGCGCGAGCGCACAAAACGGCCGACGGCCTGCGCGAAGAAGAGCGGCGTGGAGATGGTGGTGGCGTACACGCCCACGGCGAGGCGCGGCACGTCGACGCCCTCGGACACCATGCGGACCGCGACCATCCAGCGCGATTCGTCCTCGCTGAACTTGTCGATCTTCTTCGACGCGGCCTTCTCGTCGGAGAGGACCACGGTGGCCTTCTCGCCCGTGACCCTCTTGAGGATCTTGGCGTACTCGCGCGCCGACTCCTGATCGGTGGCGATGACGAGCCCACCCGCATCCGGAATGCCCTTGCGCACCTCGGTCAGCCGCTTGTCGGCGGCGCTCAGCACATTGGGGATCCAGTCCCCGGTGGGCGACAGGGCGGTACGCCAGGCCTGCCCGATGGCGTCCTTGGTCATCGGCTCGCCGAGCCGGGCGGCGATCTCGTCACCGGCCTTGGTGCGCCAGCGCATGTTGCCGCTGTAGCTGAGGAAGATCACGGGCCGGACGACGCCGTCGGCGAGCGCGTTGCCGTAGCCGTAGGTGTAGTCGGCCGAGGAGCGCCGGATGCCGTCGTTCCCCTCCTCGTACGCGACGAAGGGGATCGGGTTGGTGTCGGACCGGAACGGCGTACCGGTGAGCGCGAGCCGCCGGGTGGCCGGGTCGAACGCCTCCTGGCAGGCCTCACCCCAGGACTTCGAGTCACCGGCGTGGTGGATCTCGTCGAGGATCACGAGGGTCTTGCGCTGCTCGCACCGGTTGCGGTGCAGCATCGGCCGGACGCCGACACCCGCGTAGGTGACCGCGACCCCGTGGTACTCCTTGCTCACGGGGCCCGCGCTGTACTCGGGGTCGAGCTTGATCCCTATCCGGGCCGCGGCCTCGGCCCACTGCTTCTTCAGGTGCTCGGTCGGCGCGACGACGGTGACCTGCTGCACCACGTGGTGGTGCAGCAGCCATGACGCGAGGGTCAGCGCGAAGGTGGTCTTACCCGCGCCGGGGGTGGCGACCGCGAGGAAGTCGCGCGGCTGCTCCTGGATGTACTTCTCCATGGCGCCCTGCTGCCAGGCTCGCAGCTTGCCGGCCGTGCCCCAGGGGGCGCGGCCGGGGAAGGCGGGTGAGAGGTGGTGGGAGGCGGTAGTAGTCACGGTCTCCGGTTCGGGTCTCTCGGGTACGTGGGGCGCTGTCCGTACGGGCCGGGACGGACTCGTACGCGATACGACAACCGGGCCACCTTACCGGGGGCCCGGCCGGAACCCCGTATGAACGAGCGGTGGTTCGGCGCCGCTGAGACCCTCTTCACAGAACAGCGTTACGCGGCGAACCCGGGGAGCCGTTCCGCGATCCTGGGCATGTCAAGAGCCCCCTGGCGCACGTCCAGCACGAACTTCTCGGCCTCGTCGACATCGAAGTCCGCGCTCAGGCGATGCCCGTTGATGTGCAGGAAGACCCAGGTGGCATACCAGGCGATGCGCTGGTTTCCGTCGACGAGCGCATGATTGCGCGCCAGGGACTCCATGAGCGCCGCGGCCTTCTGCCACACGTCCGGATAGGCGTCCTGGCCGAACACGCTCGCCTGCGGGCGGGCGAGTGCCGAATCGAGCAGCCCGTAGTCGCGCACCTCGGCAGCACCGAGGCGCTCGGCGAGGTTGAGCAGCTCGGGAAGTGTCAGGTACTTCATCAGGCGAGCCTCCGGTTGAGCTCCTCACTCACCTTCAGCACGTGGTCCGCAGCCTCGTCGAAGAGGCGCGAGTGTTCGTTTATGGCGGTGATCACCGCGTCGTGGGCGAACGACTGCATGCTCCGCCCCTCCGACTCGGCGCGCGCACGCAGTGCGTCCAGCTCTTCTTCGGTGAACCGCAGATTCAGACCGGCCATGTACGGATGGTACCGCGTGGTACCACACGGTACTAACGCTTTGTCCGCACCCGGGCCGCCACCCACGCCCCCACCAGCGCCACCCCGGCCATCGGCAGGAAGACCACCGCGAACGCCCCCGGATGAGACCCGGAGGCCCCTGCCTCCGCCACCCCGTGCACGGCCCCCACCGCACCTCCGCCGAGCGCGGCGAAGGCCGCCCCGCCCGCGGCCAGCAGCAGGACGTTCGACAGACCGTCGGAGATCTGGAGGGCGGCCGAGTTCGCACCCGCCTCCTCCGGCGCCGACAGCTTCAGCAGCAGCACGCTCGTCGATGCGATCACCATGCCCATGCCGAAACACCCGAAGGCCCAGGCCACGGCCACGGTCCAGACCGGCACCCAGTCGATCAGCACGGACGGCGCGGCCGCGATCGCCGCGGCGACCAGCACCATGCCGCCCACCATCAAGCGCTCCCGGTACGGCTCAAGGCGCGGCCTGGACTGTACGTAGGAACCGAGCGCCCAGGTCCCGCCCCCGGCCGCGAGCGAGAGCCCGGCCATCGTCGGGCTCAGCCCGCGCTGGGTCACCAGCATCAGCGGCACGAACGACTCGGCGGCGATGAACGACCCGGCCGCCACCCCGCGCAGCAGCACCACCGAGGGCAGCCCGCGCACCGCCCGGCCCGTACCCGGGGGCAGCAGTCCGCGCACGGCGGGAACGAGCAGCCCGAACCCGACGACGGCCACCAGCAGCGCGAACCAGTTCCGCTCCTGCCCGGCGTACTGGAGCAGCCCCGCCCCCAGCGAGATCCCGAGCGCCAGACGGATGCGGCGCCGGTCGTACGGCTCGACGGGCGCCGCCGGATCCGCCGGCCCCGACGCCCGGCGCCGGATCGCGGGCAGCGCGAGCGCCAGCGGGAACACCACCAGCACGGGAATGCCGATGAAGACCCACCGCCACCCCAGGTGCTCGGTCACACTCCCGGCGGCGAGCGGCCCGACGACGGACGGGATCACCCAGCTCGCGGCGAACGCGGCCATGATCGACGGCCGCAGATGCTCCGGGTAGGCCCGGCTGATCACCACGTACAACGCCACGATCACGAGCCCGCCACCGAGCCCCTGAACGGCCCGCCCGGCAATGAACATCCACATGCCGCCCGCCGTACCCGACAGCAGCAGCCCCGCCCCGAACGCACTGATCCCCGTGGCGAGCGGCGCCAGCGGCCCGCGCCGGTCCGCCCACTGCCCGGAGAGAACCATGGCGAAAAGGCTGGTGGTGAAATACGCGGAGAACGCGAACGCATAGAGCGGGATGCCGTGCAGCTCACGGGCGGCGACCGGCATCGCGGTCCCCACGGCCGTCGCCTCGAAGGCGATCAGGAACACGACGGAGACTATGCCGACACTGAGCGCCCGATAACTCCGCCCGAGCACCCCGCCGGATTCGGCGGGCGGGACCGGTCTCGCCGCTTCGGCGGCGGTGCCGGCATCGATACCGGCGTCTCGTGGTTCCAGGGCGCTCATGAGCCCAAGAGTAAGGGGCAAGATCTTATTTGGCCCCTGTCGCGAGACGGTCCGCCGCTCGTACGTTGGTCGTAGGACCGCGGAGCCGATCGTGAACGCGGTATGGCAGTCCCATTGCAGCCCGCCCCGCACTCTTGAGCAGCGCGGACACCCGGCCCTACGGTCGAACCACAACGAGGAACACACGGCCGTGTGCCCGAGTGGTTCAGGGGCTCGACTGCAACTCGAGTTACACCGGTTCGAATCCGGTCACGGCCTCGCAGACGAAGCCGCCCGCCCCGGGAAAGTTCCGGGGCGGGCGGCTTCGACAGTTCGCTCCTACTGTCCGAGAGGCTCCCTAGAGTGGGCGGCATGGCTGATCGCACGGGCCACGGCGTCGCCCCGCAGACCCACCCCGACCTGCCGGCATGGCTGACCGAACGCGCCCGGAGATTCGAGCCCTGGGCCGAGGCCACCAGCACCCCCGAGAACTCCGCAATACGGATCATCTGCGCCGTCACCTCACGCTGCCACCGCTCCTGGTCCTCGGCGGTCATCGTCTCGATGGCCTGTCGGGACTGCTCCCACGCCTTCGGCCACCGCTCGCGCACCTCGGCCTCAGCAGGGGAGTGCTCGAATCCCTCGAACAGGTTCTCCGGCCTGTTGATCTTTTCCATGTCGTTGTTGTCCTTGCCTTCCTCCAGTTCGGCGATGGTCCGCTCAACCGTGCGGACGAGCGTCTCCAGCCGGTCACGCTCCCTGAGCAGCCGCCGGTGGTGCTCGCGCAGCACAGCCACCTGGTCGACCTGGCTGTCCAGAACCGCCTGGATCTCACGCAGCCCCAGGTCCAACTCCCGCATCAGGAGGATCTGCTGCAGCCGCAGCAGATCGGCCTCTTCGTAGTTGCGGTGCCCGTTACTTCCGATCCACGCAGGCGGCAGCAGACCGATCTCGTCGTAATGCCGCAGCGTCCGGGACGTCACGCCGGACATCCGGGCCACATCCGCGATCGACCAGGCCATTGCCCTGCCTCCCATCGCCAGGCCGGTCTCTCCGGCCACACAGACGACCGTAGAAGTTGACGCAGCGGAAACCGCAAGCCGGAACCGGCGCTCGCCAAGCCGGTCGTGGTCGTGCGGGCCTCGATACGTATCGCCTCGTTGTTCACGTCCACCGACAGCACCGCCACGTCCGTGATCGACGGAAACAGCAACTACTCCAACCGGAGAACCGTCTCGAATGGCAAGCGAGCCGCTCCCGCCGCAGTCGCTGCGCTGATCAGGGAACCTTCCCAACCCCATGCGCATAAAGCGATTTCCACCGACCCGAATCTGCACCGGGTCCCCACATACGAAAGGCGACCACCCTGCGCACGGCGCGGGCAGTCGCCTTCTCTCGTATGGTCCGGAGATCAGGAGGCGATCGTCTTCTCTTCCTTGAGCGCTTCCTTCACCATCTCCCGCAGGTGTGCCTCGTCCTCCTTGCTGAGCGAGGTCTGCACGAGCTGACCACCGAACTTGGCGATCTCGGGGATGACCTTGTCGCGGGCGGACGTCCTGACGAGCACGAAGACGGCGGCGGCGCCGGGCCGGAGATTGGCGCTCAGCTCCTTCATGAAGTCGTCGTTGACACCGGTGTCGACGACGGACCCTCCCGCGGCGCCGGCCGCGGCGCCCACCGCGGCACCGAGGAACGGCACGAGGAAGAGCAGCCCGATGACGCTCCCCCACAGCGCGCCGCCCGCGGCACCGGTACCCACGTGGTTGACGGCCTGATGCAGCTTGATCTTGCCGTCCTTCTCACGCCGTTCGACGACGACGACGTCCTCCAGCTCGACGAGGTGCTCGCGGTTCATGGACAGCAGCTTGTCCCGGACCTGGTCGGCAGTGGCGAGATCGTCGTAGGCGATGACAAACAGATTGCTCATGCGGCTGACTCCTCCGGTTGGTGCGTTACCGCACCAACCATAGAGGAACCGTTGTTAAATAAGACATTAGGTCCGAATGCATCGGCCCTCCAGCCACTTCAGCTCTCCGCCGCTCCCACCACCCGCGCCCGGCCAAGCTCCGCGAGGACCGTATCGACCGTCTGCTCCACGGTCTGCCCGGTCGTGTCCAGCCAGAGCCCGATCCGAGGCGTCTCCTCCCGCAGCACCCGGTCCAGCGCCTCGACCGTCCACCCGGCCCCGTAACCGCTCTTGCCCCGCCCGGCTTCCCGCTCGGCAACGGCCTGCGGCTCGGGGGCGAGCACGACGACGTACAGCGGCCGTGTCCGTACGAGACCGACGTACGCGGACAACTCCTCCCCCAACACCACGTCCTGCACCACAGCACTCCAGCCCTCACCCGCGTACGCGTCAGCCGTCATCGCGATGTCCAGGTCCTCCATCCCTGCCCCACCCCTTTGAACAGGCAACGAAATGTTCGACGGAACAACCCGCCGATCGGCAGTCGGTGACATCGATCAGCCCTGTTCCGCGACTCCCGAGTCGTCGAAACCTTCGAGGAGAATGCCTGCGGTGTCCCTCAGATCCTCGACCACGTCGTTGTCCCGGACAAAGGAGAGCTCAGGGAGATAGTTCGGATACGGGACATAGGAGACCGACCACAGTGCCGTCTCTCTGACCCGGGGGTCGGCGTGCCGCAAGGCATCGTTGATTCGTGTGAAGAATCGATCGTCGAACTCTTCAGGAGCCCCAAGGCCCGCCCGAATTACGGCCCGCGTCAGATCAACTGGCTCGGATGCGGAATCCACTTCCGCCACCAACTCATCGAGACGCCAGGATAAAATATCCCCTTTTCGGGGTCCCTGTCGATCTCTCCGATAAATTCCCATTGGTTATTTTCTGCAAGCGCTCGAATGTCTCCGGATTCCACGTGACTCCGCAGAATCAGGCGACGGCTCGTGCGGTTGAGATCCGGCATGCCTTACTCCCCCTTGAAGAATTATTGATGGCGGCCTCATCAGCGATGCATCGCCCACCTAGAGAACCGAAAGATGCTCGCCAACGGATATCGAGGACGTCTCGCAGAACTTCCCGCTGTCATCCGGATCATCACAGCACTTGAGTTCCACCGACTCGGCCGGTAACCGTTACGGATAACGCTCCTGGATATGGATGAAGCCGGTACAGGAAGGACTCCGCAGAGGAAGCCCACAAGACCGTGGACGCCCATCTGGAGGAGCAGCGTCAGGCCGGGGCTCTCGAATGCGCGTTGCCGGGATCAACGGCAACAACTCGAAACGCCCGCGGTCAGCCCGTGACGGCACCCGCAAGGAAGACGGCCCAGGCGGCGGGGGCGACAGCGAAGGTGGGGCCGTCGGCGACCTTGGAGTCACGGACATGGACGGTGCGGGGGCAGGTTGCCACCTCCACGCAGGCTTCGCCCTCGTTGTTGCTGTAGCTGGACTTGCGCCAGTCGTAGGCGACTTCGACGCAGGCGCCACCTTCGTTGTTGCTGTAGCTGGACTTGAACCAGGAGAGCTCGGGCCCGGTGGTCACAGTTGCCTCGCCTTCGTTTCGATGATCTCCGCCGACTTCCAGGGGTTGAGCGCCTGGGCCCGCAGGATGCCGAAGAGGTCGAACGTGTCACCCACCTGCTCCGGCCTGGCGATCAACCTATCGCCGCCCTGGCTCTCCGCGAAGACCAGATTGCGGCCTTCCGCCGTACACATCAACTGCATCGGCCCGTTCAACCCCGCGTGGGTGTGCTGATCCGAGGGCATCACCTGCACGGTGAGGTGGTTCATCCGCCGCATGCACTCCAGCAGATGCAGAAGCTGCTCCTTCAACACCTCCGCGCCACCGAGCGTCCGATCCAGGATCGACTCCTCGATGACGAACCCGACGTACGGCGGTGGGGTGCGCATCAGCACCGCCTGCCGTTCCAGGCGGGCCTCGACGTGCCGGACGATCTCGTCCTCGGTGTACGCGGGTTTGCGTGCCCGGTACAGGGCGTACGCGTACGCCTCCGTCTGGAGCAGCCCCGGAATCAGCATCGTCTCGTACGCGCTGATGACCCGCGCCTGCCGTTCCAGCCGCGCCCAGTCCAGGAACTTCGCCGGGTACTTCTCCTCGTCGATCAGCTCGATGCACGCCTTCAGCGCACCACCCGCGGCAAACACCCGGTCCGCGTCGGCCAGCAGCTCCAGCGCCGGAATGCGCTCCGCCCGCTCGACCGCCCCCATCAGCGACTCCGAGATCAGCAGCTTGTCCGCAGCGTCCTTCTGCGTGAACCCGGCCCGCACCCGGTGGATACGAATCAGGTCTCCCACAAGCCTCCGCACCCGCGACGGCTCACCACTGGTCCCCACAGCCACCACCACCCTCACCACATCCCGCCGATGTGGACCGCGTCCTCCTGGTCACGCTACGCAGCCGCCGGAATCCTTGGCGTCATGACGAGCAAGAAACGCCCCGAATGGGTACCCGCCGCCGGACTCCGACTCCACCTGACCGGCATCCACTTCGACGCCATCCGGCTGCGGGGCGTACGGGGCGAGGCAGTGCTGCACCACCTCGGGACACTCACCGACGGCGAACCGGGCCCGGTCGTAAGGGAGATCGCGGGCGGCCGGTGGATGTACTTCCTGATCCCGCCCGGATCGAGCAAGGAGTACGACTGGCCGCCGGGCGCCAGGTGCTTCGGGCCGGCCGCCCGGGACCAGTACGTGGGAATCCCCGCACCGGACGGCAACACCTATCCGCTGACCTGGCGGTGCGGGGCGCCGCAGGAAGGGGAGTTCGTGGACGCGGAGCTGCTGTACGGGCTGGTGATGGCGCAACTGGCGCCGGAGGAACGGTGAGTTGGTGCGTACACCGTTCCTCCGATTGACGCTTCGACTTCAGCCTCGGGGTTTCACGTCAGCCAGCAGCGGTGACAGTGCGCCGCTCCGGGTTGCGTCTGCAACCCGGAGCACGCCATCCGTACAGGGCTCAGGACTTGGGGGCCGCCACCGCCGCCTGGGGCCTGATGGGGAGGCGGTTTATGGGGCGGCCGGTGGCGGCTCGTACCGCTGCGGCCACTGCTGCGGGGGAGGTCACCACGGGGATCGCGGAAGCCGGCTTGGCGCCGAAGGGGGCCACCACGTCGCGCTCCTCGACGAGTTTGACGATGCGAATTTCCGGTGCGTCCAGGGCGGTCGGAAGCGCGTAGCCGGTGAGGTCGGGGTGGCGGATCAGGCCGCGGGCGCTGCGGAGGTTCTCGGTGAGGGCGGCGCCGATGCCCTGGGTGATGCCCGCCTCGATACGGGTCGCCAGCTGGGACGGGTTGAGGACCCGGCCGACATCCTGGGCGATCGCCATCTCCACGACCCGGACGGAGCCGAGTTCGATGTCGACGTCCACCACCGCACGGATCGCGCAGAAGGCGAGGCCGACGAAGGCGTCGCCCTGGCCCGACTCGTCCAGGGGTTCGGTCGGGTGGGGGCGGCACTGGGCGGTGGCCCAGAGTTCCTTGCCGTCCATCGCTTCCGCGACCGTCGTGGACAGCACCCCGTCGTACGAGGTGATCTTGCCGTCGGCGATCTGCAGCAGCTCCGTGGACATGCCGAACTGGTGAGCCAGGGGCTGGAGAAGCTGTGTGCGGACCATCTTGGCCGCGCGTTCCACCGCTCCTGCCGAGACCCAGGTGTGGCGGCCGTGCGTCGCCGGGCCCGCCGGGGGCTGGTCGGTGTCGACGGACGCTACGTGGACCTCTTCGATGCCCAGGGTCTCCTGGACCACCTGGCGGGCGAGGGTGGAGAAGCCCTGGCCCGTTTCGACCGCGGCGCAGATGACCGTCGCGATGCCGTCGTGGACCCTGACCGTGGCCGTGGAGACCTCGTCGGCGCCCTCCGCCCCGAGCATGTGGACCATGCCCAGCGCATAGCCGACTCCTCGGCGCACCGCACCGGGCTCGCCCGCGCCCTCCGGGCCGCCGGGGAGCAGCCAGTCGTCCTCCGGGGCGTCCTTGGGGAGGGCGGGGAGGGGGAAGTCACGTACAGAACCGAGGAGTTCGGCCACCGGTGCCGGGCAGGTCACCGTCTGGCCGGTGGGGAGGATGTCTCCGGTGGACAGCGCGTTACGGAGGCGCAGTTCGGCCGGGTCGATGCCCAGCTTGGCGGCCAGCTTGTCCATCTGGCCCTCGTACGCCGCGCAGACCTGCATCGCGCCCTCGCCGCGCACATGGCCCGACGGCGGGTTGTTCGTACGGACCGCCCAGCCCTCGATGAAGGCGTGCGGGACGACGTACGGGCCGCAGGCGAACGCGACCGCCGCGGCCAGCGACTCGGACGAGGCATCGGCGTACGCGCCTGCGTCGAGCAGGATCTGCGCCTCGACCTTCACCAGCCGGCCCTCGGCGTCCGCGTGGTGGCGGTAGCGGAGCAGCGTCGGGTGGCGGTGGGCGTGGCCGAGGAAGGACTCCTCGCGGGTGGCGGCCAGTTTGACCGGGCAGCCGGTGCGTAGGGCGAGCAGCCCGAGTGGGAGCTGGAAGCCGGGGTCCTCGCGGTCGCCGGTCGCGCCGGGGACGCCGGTGACGACGACCTTCACCCGGTCCGGTTCGAGGCCGAAGCAGGCGGCGGCGAGATCGCGGTCGGTGTGCGGGTCGGTGGAGGCGGTGTAGATCTCCACTCCGCCGTCGGGGCGGGGCACGGCGAGTCCGGCCTCGGCGCCGATCGGGGCCGGATCCTGACGGCCGATGCGGTACAGGCCCTCGACGACGACCTCGCCGGTGACATCCGGGTCGCCGTAGCGCAGCGGGATGTGGCGGATCAGATTGCCGTCGGGGTGCAGCGGTTCGGCGGCGAAGGCCTTCTCCGGGTCGGTGACCGGTTCGAGGACCTCGTACTCGACGGCGATGGCCGCGGCGGCGAGCCGGGCCGTGTCGGGGTGGTCGGCGGCGACCGCGGCGATCGGCTCGCCGTGGTGGCGCACCAGGTCGGAGGCGAAGACGGGGCGGTCGACGACCCTGCGCCCGTACACACCCTCGCCGGGTACGTCCTCGTGCGTGACGACGGCCCGTACGCCCGGCATCTCGACGGCGGCCGAGGTGTCGATGGACAGGATGCGGGCGTGCGGGTGCGGGGAGCGGAGGACGGCCGCCCACAGCAGGCCCTCGGCCCAGAGGTCGGCGGCGTACGGGAAGGTGCCCTCGGTCTTGGCACGCGCGTCGGCGGGCGGGAGGGAGACGCCGAGGCCGAGTGCGGGCGGCTCGGTGTCGGGGCCTTCGACCGGCGGGGTGGTGATCCGTGTGCTGGTCGCGTTGGCAGCGGTGGCTGCGTCGTTGCTCACGCCATGCCTCCGTCCTGCAGGTGCGGCTGGACACTACCCGCGCCGGGGGCCGCCTGGTGCGGGATGCGGGCCTCGTCGGACTCCGGGGACGAGGAGTCCGACGAGGCGGGATCGGTGATCGTCTCGCGGCCCGCGATGACCTCGTTCACGGCGTCGAGGACGCCCCGGTAGCCGGAGCATCGGCAGAGGTTGCCGCAGAGCGCCTGACGCGTCTCCAGTTCGCTGGGGGCGTGGTTGCCCTCCAGCAGGTCGTGGACGGTCATGGCCATGCCGGGGATGCAGAAGCCGCACTGGACGGCACCGCACTTGGCGAGGGCGCGCTGGACGTCCGACGGCTCGCCGTCCACGGCCAGGCCCTCGACCGTTCGGACCTCGCTGCCGGCCGCGGTCGCCGCGGGGACCAGGCAGGAGGCGACCAGACGGCCGTCCACCTGGACGTTGCAGGCACCGCACTCGCCCTGCGAGCAGCCGTCCTTGGCACCGGCGAGGCCGAGGCGTTCGCGGAGCACGTAGAGGAGCGACTCGCCGATCCAGGCGTCGGTGACGGGGCGGTCGGCGCCGTTCACGTGCAGGACGTAGGAGGCGGCGGGGTGCTCGCTGGGGAGCGGTGAGGCTTCCGGCGGGGTGTCCAGTGGTGGTGTGTCCGGGGCTGTGTCCGGCTCGGAGCCGGGTGCCGTGTCGGCCGGCGGCTCTGCCGGGTGGTGCTCGGGCGTGGCCTCCACCGGGTGCTCGGCCGGGGTGTCGGCCGCCGGAGCGGTGTCGGGGGCCTGGGCCTGTGCGAGGTCCACCCCGAGAGCGGGGGTGTCTCCGGCAGCGGGCACGGGTACGTCGTCGGCAGCCGCCCTCGGTGCCGCCTCCGGGGCCTGGAGGGTGCTGTCTTCGTACGCGGACGGCTCCACCGCAGGCGCGGAATCGGCTCCCGGCGCGTGCTCCGGCTCGACGTCCGCTGCGGGTGCCGGCTGCTCCACCGCGAGCTCGGGCTCGGGGGCCGCGACCGGCTGCTGGGTCGCCCACGGTGCGGGCGCACCGCCCGGCAGCGTGGCCGGCGGGGTCCGGTCCGCGTACCACTGGGAGGCCAGAGCCGACGCCGCGAACTCGCCGGACTCCTCGGGGAGGTCGCCGTCGGCGACCGGAACCGTCCACTGGCCGGTGTGGCCGGTGGGGTCGGCGTGCCCGCTGTGCCCGGACTGACCGCTGTGCCCGGACTGACCGCTGTGGTCGGACTGAGCAGGGTGCCCGGCCTGACCACTGTGGTCCGCGTAGCCGCCGAACTCGGTGGACTCGGCGGACTCGGTGAAGTTCCACTGGCCCGTCGCGGCCGGCGTCTCCTGGTACTGCCCCTGCTGCGGGTACTCGTACCCGTACTGCGGCTGCTGGTTGGGGTCCGGCCAGTGCACCGCGTCGGGTGCCGGCTGCTCCGTTCCCGTACCCCGCTCCTGCTGGCTCTGCGTCTGCATGACCCAGCTGCCCGTGGCCGCCGGGTCGAGCCCGGCCGCGGGGGTCAGCGGCAGGATCATCGGCGGTACGTAGCCATGGCCGGGCGCAGCCAGCGGGATGTCCGCCAGGTCCTCCGGCGGCAGGTGGACGAAGGCCGTCGCCTCGGCGTCGTACTCGCCGCCCTGCGGTGTCGGCTGCCAGCCCCCGTGCTGCGGCTGCTCCCGCTGCCCGTGCTGATCGTTGTGGTCCTCGTTGCTCACGACAGTGCCCTCCCCAGCGCTCGTCGGGCCAGCGCGGCGACGGTTCGCCGCAGATGCAGTACGGCGGGGGGCAGCGGTGGCGCCTCTCCCCCGTCGGCGGGCGGTGCCTGGTCCGGGATACAGGCCGCGGCGACGTACTCGCCGAAGGCGGCCAGCGCATCGGGTGCCAGGCCCCGTTCGCCGTCCCAGTCGATCAGTGAGGCGATCCAGCGCTCGGCCTCCAGCGGCCGCAGCGGCATCGGCGCGATGGCGCCGACGGCGCAGCGCACTCCGCGCCGGGCCGGGTCGAGGACGATCGCGACGGATGCGGTGGCACGGCCGGGACCGGTGCGGCCGGTGGCCTTCAGGAAGACCTGGGGGGCGTGCAGCAGCGGTACCCGGACGAAGCCGATCAGTTCGGCGGGTTCGAGCATGTCGCGGCCGGCCAGCAGGTGCGAGACCGGGATCTCTCGGCGGGCGCCGCCGGGCCCTGCGACGACGAGCTCGGCCTCCAGCGCGGCGAGCACCGGCAGGGCGTCACCGGTCGGGGCGGCGGTGGCGATGTTGCCGCCGAGTGTTCCGGCGTTACGGATCTGGGGCGGGCCCGCGGCGCGCGCGGACGCGGCCAGGGCGGGGATGAGGGCGGCGAAGTCGGGCCGCCCCATGCGTGCGTGGGTGAGTCCGGCGCCGAGCAGGGCGTGGCCGTCCTGGTAGTGCCAGCCGCGGAGCTCACTGATCCGGCCGAGGCCGACCAGCCCCGAGGGGCGCAGCAGCCCCTTGTTGACGGCCGACATCAGGTCTGTACCGCCTGCCACAGGAACGGCGGCGGGCATGGCGCCCAGCGCCGCCACGGCCTCGTCGAGCGAGGCCGGCAGCGTCACGGACTGCGTCGCCTGCGGTGCGTGCGTGGTCAACCCAGCTGCCCCTTCCCGGTGTCCCGGCTGTCCGGCTTGTTTCGCCGTACGGTACGTGCTCAAAGCCTGGACGTGGCAACTCTGGCACATCTTCCGACCGGCCCGACGCGAGGGTCCACGAAGGGCGTATCCGTCCCCGACCAGGGGGATGATCCCGATTCGCCCCGCTTCGACGCAGAGTGCGAATTGCCACTCTTCGGCAAACCTTGTACGGCTTGTTCCGTTCCGGCTGTTCCGGTCCGGCGGGGGCGTGTTCCGTTCCGGCGGGGCGCGTTCCGGCTGCTCCGTGCCGACGGGACGCGTTCCGGTATTCCGTTCCGGCTGGGATGCGTTACGGGGAACGACCGCCGGCCGTCACACTCCCGGGGAGGGTGACGGCCGGACCCGGAGCGCGACCGGGATCACACGTTCGGGGGCGGTCCCTCAAGAGGGCGTCCGAGGACGCCCGGGCGCTGTTGCCGGGGCAACGGCCCGCTCGGCGGCCGGTAGTCGACGCCGAGCGCGTCAAGTCGGGCGTAGTGCGTGGTCATTCGGCGTTCGAAGTCGGCGAAGTCCCGTTCGGCGGAGGCGGGCAGAGGCGACCAGGCGACCTCCGCGAACGCCGCGAGGCGCGGGAAGACCTGGTAGTCGACGCGGGCCCGGTTCTGCATGACCTCGGTCCAGACATTGGCCTGGGTGCCGAGGATGTGACGGGCCGCCTCCTCGGAAAGGCCCGCAGGTACGGGTTCGAAGCGGTAGACGTCCTCCAGGGTGCGGATGAAGCCGATGGGCATCGGCTCGTCGGCGCCGCCGTCCTGACGGTGGTCCAGGTACACGTGCTGCTCCGGGCACATCACCACGTCGTGGCCGGCCTCGGCGGCGGCGATGCCTCCTCCGTAACCCCGCCAGGACGACACGGCGGCGCCCGCCGGGAGGCCGCCTTCGAGGATTTCGTCCCAGCCGATGAGCCGGCGTCCGCGTGCGGTGAGCCAGGTGTCGAAGTGCCGGATGACCCAGGACTGCAGCTCGTCCTCGTCGGCCAGGCCGAATTCGTTGATCCGGGCCTGGGCGGCCGGGGACTCCTTCCACTGGTCCTTGCGGCACTCGTCGCCGCCGATGTGGATGAACGGCGAGGTGGCGGCGGGGAAGAGGTCGAGGATCTCTTCGAGGACGCCCTCGAAGAAGCGCAGGGTGTTGTCAGTGGGGGCGAGTACGTTCGGGTTGATGCCCCAGGTGTCCCAGACGGAGAGGGTGGTGGTGTCGATGACGTCGGTGTTGCCCAGTTCGGGGTACGCGGCGATGGCCGCCTGCGAGTGGCCCGGGATGTCGATCTCGGGGACGACCCGGATATGCCGCTCTGCGGCGTACGCGACGATCTCGCGGATGTCGTCCTGCGTGTAGTGGCCGCCGTGCGGGGTCTCGTCCCACAGCTCGGAGGCCCGGTGGCCGTGCTTGGTACGGGACCGCCAGGAGCCGACCTCGGTGAGGCGCGGGTAGCGCTTGATCTCGATGCGCCAGCCCTGGTCATCGGTGAGGTGGAAGTGGAAGACGTTCAGCTTGTGCGCGGCGAGGAGGTCGAGGTAGCGCAGGACGTCGTCCTTGGGCAGGAAGTGCCGGGCCACGTCGAGCATCATGCCGCGCCAGGGGAAGCGGGGGCTGTCCTCGATGTCCGCGAAGGGGACGGCCGGCCGGCTGCCGGGGCTGATCGGCGCGCGGCGGAAGGCTTCGGGGCCCAGGAGCTGCCGGAGGGTCTGGGCGCCCCAGAAGACCCCGGCGGGGCTGCCGCCGGTGATCTCGACGCTCCGGCCGGTCCCGGTGGACAGCCGGTAGCCCTCGGGCTCCAGGGCCGGGTCGATGCGCAGCCGGATGGTGTTGTCCCTGCCCTCGGCGCCCGGTGCGAGCGGCAGGCCGAAGGCGGCCCCGAGCGTGGAGCGGAGCCAGCGTTCGGTGTTCGCGGTGCCGGGGTCCGCCGCAATGGTGGTGGACGGGTCCAGCCGGAAGCCCTCCGGCTTCTCGTCACCGAAGTCACCCGGGTCGCCGGCGCGCACGGGTGCCGGGATCAGTTCCATGTCCATGGCGTCAGTCCTTTACCGCTCCGCCCGGTCCCGAGACCAGGCGGCGCTGTACGAGTACGAAGAAGACCAGTACGGGAATGGTCATCACCGTCGAGGCTGCCATGATCCCTCCCCAGTCGTTCTCGTTGGGTTTGAAGAAGACCAGCAGCGCCATCGGGAGCGTCGACTGGGAGGTGTCGCTGATGACGAACGACTTCGCGAACAGGAATCGTTCCAGGTCGAGATGAACGAGAAGACGCTGGTCGCCACCAGACCGGGAAAGACCAGCGGGAAGAGGATCTGCCACAGGAAGCGGGTGCGGCCGGCGCCGTCGATGCAGAGCCGCAGCCTCGGCGGCCGGCCGGCCGGATCACCAGCATCACGACGCCGATCGCCGAGCCGAGGCTGTACTGCGAGGACGCGAACGCCTTCTGGTACGCGTACACGTTGAGCACCGGGTTCTGGCCGACGATGCCGCCGCCGTTGGTCATGACTTGAAGTGCTCTCCCGGCCGAAGCCGGGAGATTCCCTCCTACCTTGCGGTGGTGGGCTTGACGCGTTTCCGCGCCTGACGACTGCTTCTTCCAGCAGCCGGGATCACCACGAGGCCGATCCGGTACAGGTGCAAGACGTTCCGAGATGCGTTGTGGTCGGCATTTCCTGACCATCCGCAGTCGGGGTTCCTGCATACGAACGTGGCCTGGTCTTCGCGGCGTCCGCCGCCGCGAGAGATCTGCGGTGCCTGGGAAGCATGGTCCACCAGTCATGCAGGAGATTCCACGTGGCGCGTGCGGCGTGCGCCTGGTCGTCCATGAGCAGGATCTGCGCAGGGGTCAGCGCAAGCCGGGCACGATGCCCGAACTGCCGCTTCACCCCTGCCTGTTCACTCATGAAAACGAAACCAACACTGGCCTACGACACTCCGACGAACCTGAACACCAATGCCCGGAACTGCCTCAGCCGTGACCGCGACCTGCACGTCCACATGACCACTACGCCAGAAACCATCAAGATGTGATCACTCCCATCATGCCGACGCGACGCGATACAAGGAGATCAACCAGGAAGTCCGAGGACGACGAGCGCGACAGACCAGCATCACGCCCAGGGCATACGAAAAAGCCCCCGGGCGCGCATTCGATGCGCGCCCCGGGGGCCTGAAGCAATGGTGGCCGAACGGCTCCGGACTACTTCTTGTCCTTGCCGCCCTTGCCCTTGTCCTTGTCGCCACCGGCACCCATGGACTCGTAGATCTCCTTGCACATGGGACAGACCGGATACTTCTTCGGGTCGCGACCCGGTACCCAGACCTTGCCGCACAGTGCGACCACGGGGGTGCCCTCCAGGGCACTCGCCATGATCTTGTCCTTCTGGACGTAATGGGCGTAGCGCTCGTGGTCGCCGTCGCCGCTCGACACCTGCGGCGTCGGCTCTACGAGGGTCCCCGTACCTGCCCCGCGCTCGGGCTCAAGAGTGCTCATAACTGCCAGGGTACTGAAAGGCCCGGGCTTCAGTTGAGCGAAGGGTCGTCCGGATAGGTGGCGATCATGGCGAGCTCGCTGCGCTGACGGCGCAGGACCGCCCGCCACAGCTGTTCCGGACGCGGCGAGGAGACGTCTCCGGGCTCCGACTCCACCACGTACCAGGCCCCCTCGGTCAGCTCCGTCTCCAGTTGCCCGGGCCCCCAGCCCGCGTATCCGGCGAAGATCCGCAGCGAGCCGAGCGCCGCGGCCAGCAGCTCCGGCGGGGCCTCCAGGTCCACCAGGCCGATCGCCCCGTACACCCGGCGCCAGCCGAGTGGTCCCTCGTCGCCGGGGATGACGGCCACTCCGAGCGCCGAGTCGAGCGAGACCGGGCCGCCCTGGAACACGACGTCGGGTTCGCCGGTCAGGCCGGCCCAGGACGTGAGGATGTCGCCGACGCCGACCGGGGTCGGGCGGTTCAGGACCACGCCGAGTGAGCCCTCCTCGTCGTGGTC
Organism: Streptomyces sp. NPDC058239; assembly: GCF_042882185.1. Classification (NCBI taxonomy): domain Bacteria; kingdom Bacillati; phylum Actinomycetota; class Actinomycetes; order Kitasatosporales; family Streptomycetaceae; genus Streptomyces; species Streptomyces sp. NPDC058239. The sequence continues at coordinate 58,847 of NZ_JBHVWS010000019.1, read as the reverse complement.
GAGGAGCAGCACCACCGCGCGGTCGAAATTCGGGTCCGCGAGCGCGGGTGTGGCCACGAGCAGTCGCCCTGTGAGCGAGGACACCTCGGTCATGGCAGAAATGATCCCGCATCTTCGCTCCCCGCGGGGACCAAGTGGGCCGCCCGGCCGCCGAGGGGGACCGGGCGCAGCTCAGGGCGTACGGATGCATGGAGAGCGCACGGCTCGGAGGGCGTTGCGGACGGTAACCCTCCGCAAGAGACGAGGAGCAGAGCGTGTTGTGGCGAATTCATGACGTTCGCACACCCCCCGCTCTCTTATGGAAGGGGGGTGGTGGGCCATTACCCTTTCGTTTGGCCCCCTGCCCGACCACTCCGGAACGCGAGATTCATGACCGGCACAGACGATGTCCTGCTTGTCCACGGCGGAACCCCGCTGGAGGGCGAGATCCGCGTCAGAGGCGCCAAGAACCTGGTGCCGAAGGCAATGGTCGCCGCGCTGCTCGGCAGCGGGCCCAGCCGGCTGCGCAATGTGCCCGACATCCGCGACGTGCGGGTGGTGCGGGGGCTGCTGCAGTTGCACGGCGTGACGGTCCGGCCGGGCGACGAACCGGGCGAGCTGATCCTGGACCCGACCCATGTCGAGAGCGCCAACGTCGCCGACATCGATGCCCACGCGGGCTCGTCGCGCATCCCGATCCTCTTCTGCGGCCCGCTGCTGCACCGGCTGGGCCATGCGTTCATCCCCGGGCTCGGCGGCTGTGACATCGGCGGACGGCCGATCGACTTCCACTTCGACGTGCTGCGGCAGTTCGGCGCGACCATCGAGAAGCGGGCGGACGGCCAGTATCTGGAGGCCCCGCAGCGGCTGCGCGGCACGAAGATCCGGCTGCCGTACCCGTCGGTGGGCTCCACCGAGCAGGTGCTGCTGACGGCCGTGCTCGCCGAGGGCGTCACCGAGCTGTCCAACGCGGCCGTGGAGCCGGAGATCGAGGACCTCATCTGCGTACTGCAGAAGATGGGCGCGATCATCTCGATGGACACCGACCGGACGATCCGGATCACCGGTGTCGACCGGCTGGACGGTTATACGCACCGGGCGATCCCGGACCGTCTGGAGGCGGCCTCCTGGGCGTCCGCGGCGCTGGCCACCGAGGGCAACATCTACGTGCGGGGCGCACAGCAGCGCTCGATGATGACGTTCCTGAACACCTTCCGCCGGGTCGGCGGGGCGTTCGAGATCGACGACGAGGGCATCCGCTTCTGGCACCCGGGCGGCGCGTTGAACGCCATCGCCCTGGAGACGGACGTGCACCCGGGCTTCCAGACCGACTGGCAGCAGCCGCTGGTCGTGGCCCTGACGCAGGCCTCGGGCCTGTCCATCGTCCACGAGACGGTGTACGAGTCCCGGCTCGGCTTCACCTCCGCGCTCAACCAGATGGGCGCGCACATCCAGCTCTACCGCGAGTGCCTGGGCGGCTCCGACTGCCGCTTCGGTCAGCGCAACTTCCTGCACTCCGCGGTCGTGTCCGGGCCGACGAAGCTGCAGGGCGCGGATCTGGTCATCCCGGACCTGCGCGGCGGTTTCTCGTACCTGATCGCCGCACTGGCGGCGCAGGGAACGTCGCGGGTGCACGGCATCGACCTGATCAACCGCGGCTACGAGAACTTCATGGAGAAGCTGGAGAAGCTCGGCGCGAAGGTGGAGCTGCCGGGCGGGGCGCTGGTCTGAGGCGCGGCGCCTGACGGCTGCTGACGGGGGTTCGGGGCGCTGCCCCGGGCCCCCGTTCTTCATCTGCGGGAGGGGCCGGGTCCGTACCCCTGGTCCGCAATGGCGACAGAAGCCCAGAAAGGGCCCTCTCGGGCCGTTACACCGAAGGGCGGTCACCCTGGTCGGGTGACCGCCCTTCGTCGCGCCTGTGGGGCTTACTTGCCCTTGGCGGCTTCCTTGAGCTTGGAGCCCGCGGAGACCTTCACGCTGTAGCCGGCCGGGATGTTGATCGGGTCGCCGGTCTGCGGGTTACGAGCGGTGCGAGCGGCACGGTGGGTGCGCTCGAAGGTCAGGAAGCCGGGGATGGTGACCTTCTCGTCGCCCTTGGCGACGATCTCACCGACGGTCTCGGCGAGCGCGGCCAGCACGGCGTCGGCGTCCTTGCGAGTCACCTCGGCGCGGTCGGCCAGGGCGGCCACCAGCTCACTGCGGTTCATGTTGTTACTCCCGTGTTCTTCTTGCCTGTGAGGCGTGAGATCGAAGCCGATGCTGCCAGGGCCCTCGGACAGTCCCCGGACCCGGGTCTGTCGTCAGACCCTCGCGCCCGATTACGCATCCTGCCCCCACCTGCGGCGGGAAAGCCAATCCGGCACCCTCCGGAGTCACACGAAAAGCACCACTGCCTCGTCGTGGTGACGTTCCGTCGACTCCCCGAAAGCGGTCCGCAGCGGATGCGGGGCTCTGCGGGACGCGCCGCCCGCCCACCCTAAAGGGGCGTTTGTGGCGCCGCGACCCGCGACGCGCCGTACGTCAGGCCAACGTGGGGGGCGCCGCGGTCGCGGGCGACGCCGTCAGGGGCCGTGCCGGGTTCTGTGAGCGGGATGGTTCAGCCGAGGTCGCCCGAGCCCGTCACGGCGCCGCTCGCCGCCTTCGCGGCGTCCCGGACGGCGCCGGCGACCGCTCCCGCGACCCTGTCGTTGAAGACCGACGGGATGATGTAGTTCGCGTTCACCTCGTCCTCGGCGACGACATCGGCGAGGGCGCCCGCCGCGGCGAGCATCATCTCCGTGTTGACGGTGCGGGACTGGGCGTCCAGCAGACCGCGGAAGACACCCGGGAAGACCAGCACGTTGTTGATCTGGTTCGGGAAATCGGAGCGGCCGGTGGCGACAACTGCCGCCGTCTGGCGGGCGATTGCCGGGTCGACTTCCGGGTCCGGGTTCGCGAGCGCGAACACGATCGCGTCGTCGGCCATGGCGGCGACGTCGGCGCCGTCCAGCACGTTCGGAGCGGAGACGCCGATGAAGACGTCGGCGCCCACGACGGCCTGCTTGAGGGTGCCGGTGATGGATTCGGGGTTGGTGTTGTCGGCGATCCAGCGCAGCGGCGAATCGGCATCGGCGGAGACCAGGTCCTCGCGGCCCGCGTGCACCACGCCGTGGATGTCGGCGACGACGGCGTGCTTGACGCCTGCGGCGATGAGGAGCTTCAGGATGGCGGTACCGGCCGCCCCGGCGCCGGACATGACGACCCGTACGTCCCCAATTCCCTTGCCTACCACGCGCAGTGCGTTGGTCAGCGCGGCCAGGACCACGATCGCGGTGCCGTGCTGGTCGTCGTGGAAGACGGGGATGTCCAGGGCCTCGCGCAGCCGTGCCTCGATCTCGAAGCAGCGGGGTGCGGAGATGTCCTCCAGGTTGATGCCCGCGAAGCCGGGGGCGATCGCCTTGACGATCTCGACGATGGCGTCGGTGTCCTGGGTGTCCAGGCAGATCGGCCAGGCGTCGATGCCGGCGAACCGCTTGAAGAGGGCCGCCTTGCCCTCCATCACCGGGAGGGCGGCCATCGGGCCGATGTTGCCGAGGCCGAGCACGGCGGAGCCGTCCGTCACAACTGCGACGGAGTTGCGCTTGATCGTGAGGCGGCGGGCGTCCTCGGGGTTCTCGGCGATCGCCATGCAGACCCGGGCCACACCCGGGGTGTAGATCATCGAGAGGTCGTCACGGTTGCGGATGGGGTGCTTGGACGCCATCTCGATCTTGCCGCCGAGGTGCATCAGGAACGTACGGTCGGAGACCTTGCCGAGTACGACGCCCTCGATGCCGCGCAGGTTTTCGACGATCTCGTCGGCGTGCGCGGTGGAAGTGGCGGCGATGGTGACGTCGATCCGCAGCTTCTCGTGGCCGGAGGCGGTCACATCGAGGCCGGTGACCGAACCGCCGGAGGACTCCACGGCCGTGGTCAGCTGGGAGACCGCTGTGCCGCTCGCGGGCACCTCCAGCCTGACCGTCATCGAGTACGAGACGCTGGGCGCCGTTGCCATGGCCGAGTCCTTCGCTTTCCTTAGCTTCATTGCCGCGCGGCCGGGGCGCTCGCCTCGGACACGCTTCCCGATCGTCGCACCTACTGGCTGGTAGCCGGTAATGACTGCCACGTTTCGGAAAGTATTTTCCACCATACGAGAGATAACGGCTTCAGCGGAACCCCCAACCGCTCCCCGCCGGGGCCGGAAGCCGCCGAGCCCGTAAAGAAGCCGTCAGGTCCGCAAACAACAACAGACCCGCGCCACCGATTGGTGACGCGGGTCTGTCTTCTTGTTTAAGCGACACCGACCCGCCATGCTCGCCTCGCGGCAAGTGGTCGCTCGAAGCGACGAAGGTTGGGCCCGGGGGCTTGGATCGAGCCGGTGCCGACACCAGGCTAACAAAGACCCCGCAGAAGTGATTCCCGCAGGACAGGTCGGTTCAAAAAACTGCCCCGACGGCGGTGCCTCCGCTCCTTGCCTCAGTCCCTCAGCAGGTCCGGGACGCCCTCCTCGTCGGGCAGGTCCCGCTCCCCCGAGACCACGGTGAGCTGCTGCGTCGCACGTGTCAGCGCCACGTACAGCACCCGCAGACCGGCCGGGGACTCGTCCGCGATCTCCGCGGGCGAGACGACCACCGTGGCGTCGTACTCCAGGCCCTTCGCCTCCAGGCTGCCCAGCGCCACCACCCGCTCGCCGAGCTCGGCGAGCCAGTTGCGCGCCTGCGCCCGGCGGTGCATCGCGACGACCACACCCACCGTGCCGTCCACCTCGGCCAGCAGCCGCCGCGCCTCCTCGCGCACCGATGCGGCCAGATCGCCGTCCCGTACGGTCTCGAAGCGCGGCTTGACCCCCGTGGAACGGACCGCGGCCGGTGACTCCATTCCGGGCATCGCGAGCGCCAGGACCTTCGAGGCCAGCTCGGCGATCTCCGCCGGGTTGCGGTAGTTGACCGTGAGGGTGAAGCGGCGGCGCGGCCGGTTGCCGAGTGCCTCGTCGCGCGCCCGGGCCGCCTCGTCCGGATCGGACCAGGAGGACTGCGCCGGGTCTCCGACGATCGTCCAGGTGGCGTGCCGGCCACGACGGCCGACCATGCGCCACTGCATGGGCGTGAGGTCCTGCGCCTCGTCGACGATGACATGCGCGTACTCCGTACGCTCCGCGGCCAGCCGCTCGGCCCGCTCGCGCTGGGTCTCCTCGCGCTGCGGCATCAGCTCCTCCAGACCGGAGAGCTGGTCCAGCGGGTCGAATTCGCGCTTCTTCTTCGGCCGGTGCGGGGTGCCGAGCAGCGTCTGCAGCTCGTCGAGGATCGCCACGTCGTGTACGGAGAGCGGCCCGTTCCCTTCGCTGTCGAGCCGCTTCAGGGAGCGGGCGAAGCGGCGCGCCTCGCCCTGGTTGAGGACCCGGCGCGCCCAGCGGCCGAGCCGCTTCTCGTCGGCCATCGCGGCGAGCACCCCGCGTGGGGTGAGCTCGGGCCACCAGGCGTTCAGGAAGTCGAGGAAGGGCGTCTCGGTGGAGACGTCCTCGTCGAAGGAGGAGCGCAGTTCGGCGGCCAGCTCGGGGTCGGTGTAGCGGCCCCGGCCCGAGGACTTGTTCCACAGGGCGTCCAGGAGCAGTCTGCGGGCGCGCGGGCGCAGCAGGTTGACCGGGGCGGTGCCGCCGAGGACGGACTGCCGGATGCGGTGCAGTTCGTCGGCGTTCAGCTCGACACGGGCACCGAACGCGACGACCCGCAGCCGGGTCGGCGTGGCCGGGGCCTCGTCGGCTCCGTCACCGAAGGACAGCTGGCCGTCCCGGTCCTCCGTCCTGCGGGGGGTACCGGGCTGTTCCAGTGCGCCGCGTGCCGCCTTGCGCAGCACCTGGAGCATCCGGGAGGAGCCCTTGATCCGGGCGACGGCGGGTTCGTCGTACGTGGTGGCGCCCTCGACGCCGGCCGCCTCGTCGGAGAGCGAACCGACCGCGCGGATCGCGACCTGTCCCTCCTCGCCGAGCGAGGGCAGCACGCCTTCGGTGTACGCGACGAGGAGCGGGGTCGGCGAGACGACGAGGATGCCGCCCGCGTAACGCCGCCGGTCCTGGTAGAGGAGGTACGCGGCACGGTGCAGGGCGACGGCGGTCTTGCCGGTGCCGGGGCCGCCGGACACCTCGGTGACGGAGGCGGCGGGGGCCCGGATCACCAGGTCCTGCTCGGCCTGGATGGAGGAGACGATGTCCCGCATGGTGTGGCTGCGGGCCTGGCCGAGCGCCGCCATCAGGGCGCCGTCGCCGATCACGGGAAGCTTGTCGCCACCCAGGTACGCGGTCAGCTCGGGGCGCATCAGGTCGTCCTCCACCCCGAGGACCTTGCGGCCCTTGGAGCGGACGACCCGGCGGCGCACCACCCTGCCCGGTTCCTTCGGCGTCGACCGGTAGAACGGTGCGGCGGCCGGTGCGCGCCAGTCGATGACCAGCGGCGCGTAGTCGGAGTCGAGGACCCCGATCCGGCCGATGTGCAGCGTCTCCGCGATATCGGCGGAGTTGTCGTCGCGTACGGCGTCGTCGGCCGGCTCGACGGAGGTGTACGCGCCGTCCGGGCCCCGTTCGCCGTCCTTGCCGAGCAGCAGATCGATCCTTCCGAAGAGGAAGTCCTCGAACTCGCTGTTCAGCCGGTTGAGGTGGATTCCGGCCCGGAACACCTGGGCGTCGCGCTCGGCGAGCGCTCCGGGAGTACCGACCTGGCCGCGCTTGACGGCGTCACTCATGAGAAATTCCGCCTCGTGGATCTTCTCTTCGAGGCGGTGATAAACACGGTCGAGATGTTCCTGCTCGACACCGATTTCCCGGTCCCGCATCGAATCGACAGCGGCATCCTGCGCGGCCACCGAGGCCCCCTTCTGACGTGCATTGGGCAGCCGTCAACCCTATGCGAAGCGGGGGCCGCCGCGCACCTGCCGCGCGTGTCGAAATGGCACGACGGGGTATCGATCAGGCGTCGACCTCCACCAGCCGCTTGCCGTCGAACGTACGCACCTCGAAGTGGTCGATGTCGGCGCGGTCCATCGCCGCGCCGCCGTGGACATAGAGCGGGTACTTCGAGGCCGGGTGCGGGGAGTCCTTGATTCCGTATCCCCACTTCGGTACGGACCAGGAGGTGACGACCTCCTCCTCACCGGTCTTCGACACGGCGATCAGGCTGCATTTCTCCGGACCCGTGACGTTCTTGAGCTCCAGCACGGCGTGGGTGCCCCATGCCTTCTTCTCCATGCCGATGGTGGCGTCGACCTTGGTGGTGGGGTCGGTGGCCCGCACCTTCTCCGTCATGTGGTGGAAGAAGGCGTCCTCGGCGGGGCTGGTGGGGTGCGGGTCGGCCGCCTGCGCCGAGGTGCCGTCGTTGCCGGTCGCCAGGACCGCGACCACCGGACCGCCGATGATCAGCGCGGCTGCCGCCGCGATCAGATACATGGAGCGGCGCCTGCGTCCGGCCCGTTTGACCGCGACCTCGTCGACCAGCCGGTCGAGCATGCGGGGAGCGGGCGGCTGCGGCACGTGCGGGACGGGGCGGGCGCCCGGTACGGCGGCCGGGGACTCGGAGAGCAACGCGAGCATGGGTTCCAGGCCGGCGAACTCGTCGAGATGGGCGGCGCACAGGTCGCAATCGGCCAGATGCGCCTCGAAGGCGGATGCCTCGGCGTCGTCCAGAATGCCGAGGAGATACGCACCGGCGGCGTCGTGCCCGGGCCCTTCGGCGGCTCTGCCCGGGGCTGTGTGGCCACCGGGGCTGCGGGGGCCGCTGGGGCTGTGGGGGCCGGAGGGACCGGTCGGCCGGGGCCCGAAAGGCTCCCACTCGTGGTCGCTCATGCCGTGATCCCCCTTTCTTCGAGAGCAAGCTTCATCGAACGCAGTGCGTAGAAGACCCGGGACCGCACCGTCCCGCTGGGGATGCCCAGCACATCGGCTGCCTCATTGACCGTACGGCCCTTGAAATAGGTCTCGACCAATGCTTCCCGGTGAGCAGGGGTCAAATCGTCGAGCGCGTCCGAGAGCGTCATCAGCCACAACGCCTTGTCTATCTCGTCCTCCGCGGGAATGACCTCCAGCGGCGACGGATCGACCTCGTGCGGCCGGGCCTGCCGACTGCGGTGGCCATCGATGACGATGCGCCGGGCGACCGTCACCAGCCAGGGGCGGACGGAGCCGGTGGCCCGGTTGAGCCGGCCGGCGTTCTTCCAGGCACGGATGAGCGTTTCCTGCACCACGTCCTCGGCGCGCTGTCGGTCGCCGGCGACGAGGCGGAGCACATACGCGAGCAGAGGTCCGGCGTGTTCGCGGTAGAGCGCCCGCATCAACTCCTCGTCGGGGACGTCGGAGGGGGACGGGGGCGGCTCACTGCGATGTCGAGCCCTGTGCGGACGGTCATCGGCCACGGCCGCATCCTTGCGCACCCGAACCTCCCGGTCGAGACCCTGTTGAGCTCCTTGACCATGAACACGGAGGGGGGCCGCGATCCATTCAATCCGGTTCCAAGATTCTTTACGGCGCTCCCGCATCCGTGTCCGCGTCCGTGGTCGCCACGACCGCCGCCCGGCGCCGGTGCCGGGCCACCCGCTCCCGGTTCCCGCACACCTCGCTGGAGCACCAGCGGCGCCGTCGGCCACGTGAGGTGTCCAGGTAGAGGCGGCGGCAGTTGCCGGCCTCGCAGCGGCGCAGGCCGGCTCGCGCCACGGGGTCGGTCAGGAGATCCACGACGTCGCGGGCCACGGCGGCCAGCAGTGCCCCGCATTCGGGATCGGCGCTCAGTGTCCGTACCAGTGTGCCGCTTCCTCCGCGTACGGCCCGCAGTCCCGGTGGCGCGGTCGCGGCGAGCGCGTTGACCCGTTCCAGGGCGCTCTCGGCTCTGCGGCCGCCGAGTTCGGCGGTCAGCAGGCGCTCGACGCCGGTCCTCAACTGCCGGAAGCGCACCACCCAGGTGTCGTCCACTGCGCCGAGGTGGGTGCCGCTCGGTACGAGTCCGGCGGCCACCAGCCAGTCGGCGAGCCGCTCGGCGCCGTCGAGCAGTTCGCATGCGCCAAGGGTGCCGATTCCTGTGGCCACCAGGTCCAGGCAGGGGCGGCCGGAGTCGAAACGCCAGTCGTACGAGCTCTTGCCCGCCGCCATATATGTGTCACCGCCTCGGGGTCTCCGATCGGGGTCTCCCCCAGAGTGCCCCTCGGGCGGCAGACCCGGAACCCCTGCTGCCACACGGGTCGGTGCACGCGGGCCCGTACGGTGTCCTGATGAACGACGATCGCCGTACCGCCACCCTTGCGGCCGGCCCGCTCCTGCTCCGGCCCTGGCTGCCCGACGACATGCCGGCCGTGATCGAGGCGTACCGCGATCCCGCGATGCGCGCCATGCTGCGCATGCTGGTCACGGACGAGGCGGAGGCGCAGCACTGGCTGCGCGTGCAGCAGGAGGGCCGGGAATCCGGCAGCCGCTTCAGTTTCGCGGTGGTCGATCGCGATCGCGCCGACGAGCTGGTCGGCAATGTGGCGCTCAAGTACCCCGCACCGGGCTCCGGCAGCGCGGAGGTCGGCTACTGGACGGCGGCGCGGGCACGCGGCCGCGGGATCGCGCCGCGGGCGCTCGGGGCGCTCACCGACTGGGCGTTCGAGGCGTTCTCCGGGGACGGGCTCGTGCGGCTGGACCTGATGCATCAGGTGAACAACGAGGCATCCTGCCGGGTTGCCGAGAAGAGCGGATACGGCTTCGCGGAGGTTCTTCCGGCACGGCCGCCGTGGCTGATGGACGGACACCGGCATGTGCGGGGGCGTACCGGGGGCGTCCGTTAGCCGTCTTCGCCCTCAATCGCCGGGCAGGCTCAACTTTCGAGCCCGTGCGGCGAAAGCAGGCCCGTCCGGCGTTCGAGGACACTCCCACAGCAGGCGGTCACCCGGCCAACGGCCCATCGTGCAGAATCCGCTGGAACAGCCGGTGGTCACGCCACTCACCGTTGATGTGCAGGTAGCGCGGAGCCATCCCGTACTGCTCGAAGCCGCACTTGGCGAGCACCCGCTGCGACGCCATGTTGTCCAGCACCGTCCCTGCCTCGACCCGGTGCAGGCTCAGCTCGTCCCTGGCCGACTCGCAGATCCGCTCGACGGCAGCCGTGGCCAGCCCGCGACCCGCGTACTCGACGTCGACCCAGTAACCGAGAACCCCGCTGCGGAACGGCCCGAGCACAATGCCGTTGAGGTTGAACGCGCCCACCACACGGTCCTGTTCATCGGCGAGCACCCACGGCATCACCCGCCCCGCGTCACGGTCCGCGAGTATTCCGGCCAGGCGTTCCCGCTGCCCCTGCTCGGTGTAGAAGGTGTCGGGCCGCACCGGCTCCCAGGGCTGCATGTACGCGCGACTGCGGGTCAGCGCCACGGCGAGGGAAGCGGCGTCGGCCGGGGTGACGGGACGGAGGCGTACCTCCGCGTCGAGCCGGTGGATGTCATTGATCATCCCAGCACGCTATCCCGGCCTCATTTCGCCGTGCTCCCCCGCCGGGCCCGCCGGCCGGCCGAAGCTCGGGATCGGCTCCACCCAGGACTTGTGCGCTCCCGCCGGCGTTCTGGGCCGCCGCGGAGACGATGTCCTGCAGCGCTGCGACGTGTTGTGTGGTCGGGGGTGGGGGGGTGTTGTGGGGCACAAACCCCCGCCAGATGTTTAGGCCGGAGTGGTATGCCGGGGTAATATTAAAAAAAAAAAACCCCCCAAAAAAAAACCCCCAAAACCCCAAAATAAATAAAATAAAAAAAAAAAAAAACACAAAAAAACAAAAAAAAAAAACAA